>WRDG01000007.1 GCA_009783525.1 Defluviitaleaceae bacterium
AAATTCACGAAACCTATGAAGCACCAAAACATTATGCCAATCTTAATAAATATGGGGCGGCCTATTCCAATCCCGCCCGAAACAAGCGCGTATACGGCGGCGCCCAGTACTGCGAACGGCAGAACGTACGCGCCGAGCCCGAACAAACCTATTGAGAGGCTTTGCAAAATTTCGCCGATGATGCCTATGGCTCCGGTAAAAAAAACGGACAGGAACAGCAGTATGCCCGCGGCGGCAACGATGATGTATTTTATCTCGCTGCGTATCGCCGACGGTTTTTTTGCCGCTCTGTCCCTGTCAGATTTTGTTTTGCCCGACTTGTATCCGTCTGCCGCTGCCACAGGCTCCAAACCCCTCCCGCACAAAAAATATTTGTGAAGTTTTATTGTAACACGGCGTATGCCGTGTGAATAGTATACGTTTAATGTATGCATCGAAGCCGGCATACACAAGGCGTATGCCGTGTGAATAGTGTGCGAATATTACGGTCAAAGACGAAAAATTTACGCGAGCTCATTAAAAATTGACAATCACATTTTCTATATTATAATCAAATTGCAACAAAATAATTTTTTTTACGTTTGATAAAACAAAACGATAAGGAGGATGCAAAATGAAAAACAAAATGAAAAACAAAATGATTGCCGCCGCGTTGATATTTTCTTTTTTGATTCCGTTTAGTTTGCTCGCCGCAACAACGAGCCCGCCTGCGATCGCTCCGGCCGATCCTGCGCAAAACGAAACCGAACATGAGCCGCGTATGCCGATCGGTTCTGACGCATATGTAGTTGACACATCGCCTGTCAGCAACAGCCTGCTGCAAAAGCCCGATGCATCCGTAACAGAAAAGTCGCCCTCGGTTAAAACGGAATTCCCCGCGCCTATCATAAGCGAGCGCCCGCCGAAACTCGATCCCTCAAAGGAAATGGAGCAATACGCCGCGCTTGTGCGCGAGCAAACTGTTCCGCTGCTGCCGCTCGCGCCGCCCGCAACAGACGGGCTTGATTATTCGCTCAGCATCGTCAACATGATAAGGACAAATGTCAACGTGATATTCACCCTGCAGTTAGACGCGCACAACGGTAAGTTTATAGGCCCTTACGAAACGGCGGACTTCGACGTGGTTTCGATTGTCGACGGCAAGGGCGAAATTTTTTATCAAAATCCGGGCAAAGCCGCCTATTGGTACGGCGTAAAATTTTTTAACAACTCACCAGAAAACGCAGAGCGGCTTACCGCGTTATTGGTTATGAGCATCCATACGTTCGATTATTTTTCGGACGGATATTTGACGTTCCAAGGGCTGTCCGTGTACGAACAGGTATATGAAAACGCCGAGTGGAACGTTTCGGAATTTTTGCGCGCAAACAGAACCCTAAACACACAGCGGGTGCGGCTGATAAAAAATTCGTGGAACGAAATGTACGAAGAACCTAAAATCGAAAGCAAGAACCTCGGCATCGAGCTTGCCGAAAACATTGATTTTACGATTGAAAACATTTTCATTAAGGACGAGTTTTTATTTATCCGCACCGATCACATGACGCTTGCCGATTACAATTTTACGGTAATGCAAAACGATGTTTGTCTGGAATACGCAAGCGACCAATATTATAAAGGCTACGAAGAAATGCAAAAAAGCCTGTGCTATAAAATTGCGGATTTAAAAGCCGACATTAAAATCTCTTGGTTTATGTACAACAAATACTACGATTATCAAAACTACAGATGGATGCTGCCTATTGCAAACGATTTTCCTTTGGATCCGGTGGTAAAAACAGTCGAGCTCGAAATAAAAGTGCCGGGCACGGAGCTGACTGTACACGAGCTCTCATTCCATAAAAGCAGCTACACTTTAAAATATACTTTGGACTACTCCTTGTACGAAACGGGAAGCTTGTGCGCGTTTCTCATGTTCGACCAAAACGCCGAACATATGAATGCGGTAAGCGTTACTTACGATGACCTTTTGGTTTATGCAACATACACCAATAAGGACGGAGTTATACCCGAAAATTTATTGCTGCACTTTATAAATTACGACACGGGCGCCGAAACCTACGCTGTCTTTACGGATTTAAACGGAGCGAAGCCATCGTACAGGCTGCTTAAGGACAATGACGATTTTCAAAAATTTATCGGGCAAATGTTTGAAGAGCAATGGATTCGATGATTAACTAGATTTTGCGCGAAAAAAATCCCGGCAATAGGGGATTTTACGAAGTGCAAAATCGGCATTTTGCAGTTAATCATCGAATTCCAATATAGATTACGCAACAGCGCCGAATAATTTAATTCAAAAAAAAACGCCGCGGAAAAATTTCCGCGGCGTTTTTTTTGCGGCGCAAACATAAAAAACTTTGCATGTTTTTTCGCGGAATGCGAATGAATTACTCCGGTACTTAAATATAGCAAGAGACGTACGCGATATTTTTGTGCCGGAGTAATATGTTTACAATCGCCGCCGCCTGTTGTCATGCGGACATTCGGACGTTATAATGATTTACAAATAATTTTTGTCAATCAATTTCAGGAGGTAAGTCAATGAAAGTTTATTCTGCAAACTCAATCCGTAACGTCGCGGTGCTCGGCCACAGCGGGTGCGGCAAGACGACGCTCATGGAAGCGGCGCTCAACCTGTCGCAGGTAACAAGCCGCATGGGTCGCGTAGAGGACGGCAACACGGTTTCCGATTACGACGCGGAAGAGATCCGCCGCAAGGTTTCGATCAGCGCGTCATTAATTCCCATCGAATGGCTGGATAATAAAATTAATTTTATAGACACGCCCGGGTATTTCGATTTTGCGGGGGAAATAAAAGAAGCGTTGGCGGCGGCCGACGCCGCGCTAATTTTTGCGTCGGCGAAGTCCGGCGTCGAGGTCGGCACCGAAATCGCCTGGGACTACGCGCAGGAGCTTAACATCCCGCGCATAATATTCGTCAACGGGATGGACGACGACAACGCGGATTTCGGCAAGGTCATGAGCCAGCTCAAAACAATGTTCGGCACCGGAGTGGCGCCGCTTATGCTGCCGTTTGCCGTAAACGGAAAATTCGGCGGCTTCGTGGATACGCTGGCACGCAAGGCTTTTAAATTTAACGGGAGCAAAGCGGAACCGTGCGATATACCCGCGGACATTCACGGCGAGGTCGAGGCCGCGCACGCCGCCATACTCGAAGCCGTAGCGGAAGCGGACGAAGCATTGATGGAAAAATATTTCGCGGAGGAGCCGCTTACAGACGAAGAGCTTGCAAACGGCATCGTAAACGGTATCAAGGCGGGTTCGCTCTCGCCTGTGATGTGCGGAACCGCAGTGAGCCAGGTGGGAGTCAAAGAGCTGCTCGACACGCTGGTCAAATGCCTGCCGCCCGCGTTCATAATGCGCGAAAAAATAACAATGTTTAACGCCGCAAACGACGAGCCCGTCGAAATAATATGTAGCGAGGCGGAACCGCCGGTCGCGTTTGTTTTTAAAACGATAGCCGACCCGTATGTGGGGCGCCTGAGTATTTTCAGAGTGTTCTCCGGTATATTGAAGCGCGATACGCCGCTGTACAACACCCGCGCAGACGCCACGGAACGCGCCGGGCATCTTTACATTTTGCGCGGCAAGGAGCAGATCGAAGTCGACGAAATCCGCGCGGGCGACATCGGCGCGATTGCAAAACTTTCCGTCACGGCTACGCAGGACACGCTCTGCCTCAAGCAGAGCAACGTGCGGGTCAAGTACATCGATTTCCCCAAGTCTCTGCTTTCGATGGCGGTCATTCCGAAGGGCAAGGGCGACGAAGATAAAATTTCCGCCGCGTTTTCAAAATTATTGGAAGAGGACAAGACGCTGCGCTTCGAAGTAAATCCGGAAACGAAACAGTCTGTGGTGAGCGGCGTGGGCGACAACCAGCTCGACGTGCTTGTCACGCGGCTCAAGACCCGTTACAAGATCGACGTCGAGCTTCAAACGCCGATCATCCCTTACCGCGAAATGATCAAGTCCAAGGTACGGGTGCAGGGCAAATATAAAAAACAGACCGGCGGACACGGCCAGTACGGCGACGTCCACATGGAGTTCGAACCCTCGGGCGACCTTTCGGCGCCGTATGTGTTCGAAGAAAAAATATTCGGCGGCTCGGTGCCGCGCCAATATTTTCCCGCGGTCGAAAAGGGCATACAAGAATCCGTCAAGGCCGGCCCGCTCGCGGCCTACCCGGTCGTGGGCATCAAGGCGATTTTGGTGGACGGCTCGTACCATGCGGTCGATTCATCCGAAATGGCGTTTAAAATGGCGACGAACATTGCTTTTAAAGACGGGTTCATGAAGGCGAAGCCGACCATACTCGAACCGATCGTGCGCGTTTCCGTCACTGTCCCGGACGACTACACGGGCGACATCATGGGCGACATGAACAAACGCCGCGGACGCATACTGGGCATGGAAAAAATTGGCAGCAAACAGACAATCAACGCCGAAGCGCCCGTCGCCGAGATGACCAAGTACGCGACCGACCTGCGCTCCATGACGCAGGGACGCGGCAGTTTCAACATGGAGTTCGACCGCTACGAAGAAGCTCCGGCCGAAGTGCAGGTAAAAGTGATCGAGTTCCGCAAAAAAGAATTGGAAGCGCTTAGGGACAAAGAATAAAATTAAAAACGCAGTTCCTTTTTTATCCGTGGTTGCCGCCACGGATTTTTTATTTTTTGCATGGTAAGTTTTTGCAGAAGTAAATTAGTTGGAGGAACAAGCATGACGGACGAATTGAAACAAGACGGCGCGGAAAATCGGCGGATGTTCTGCTTCCAGTGTCAGCAGACGGCAAAGGGCACGGGCTGCACGACGGCCGGCGTCTGCGGCAAGCAGCCCGGAACGGCCCGCGCACAGGACGAGTTAACCTGCGAAATGATCGGGCTTGCGGCCGCGATGCACGGGCAAAGGATTTATAAAAGCATGGGCGTTGATCTGATCGTGGACGGATTGTTTTCCTGCGTCACGAACGTAAATTTCGACGCGGAAAATATTTCCGCTTTGACCGGCGTCATCAAGGGCAAGCGCATAAGGCACGGCGGCGCGGCCGTAATGGAGCCGGAGGAACTGTTCGGCGGCCCGGACGACGTCCGTTCATTGCGCTCGACTGTTTTGTTCGGGCTGCGCGGGATGGCGGCGTACGCGCACCATGCGCGGGTGCTCGGCAAACGCGACAGGGAAGTGGACGAGTGGTTCATAAAAGGAATGGCGGCGCTTGGCGCGGAACATTCGGTTGAAGAATGGCTCGGCCTTTTGACGGAGTTCGGCGCAGTCAATTTAAAATGCATGGCGTTGCTCGACGAAGCAAACACGGGCGCTTACGGCGACCCCGTGCCCGCCGAGGTCTCCATGCTCATCGAAAAAGGCCCGTTCATAGTTGTGACGGGCCACGACCTGCTTGATTTAAAAATGTTGTTGGAGCAGACAGAAGGCAGCGGCGTCAATGTGTACACCCACGGCGAAATGCTGCCCGCGCACGGCTACCCCGAACTTAAAAAGCATTTGAACCTCAAAGGCCATTTCGGGACGGCGTGGCAAAACCAGCAGAACGAATTTAAAAACCTGCCCGCGCCAATCCTGTGGACGACAAACTGCCTCATGCCCCCGAAAGAAAGCTACGCCGACCGCGTGTACACGACGTCGGTGGTCCGCTTTAAAGGGACGGGCCATATCGCCGCGGACGAAAACGGAAAAAAAGATTTTGCAGCGCTTATCGCCCATGCATACAGGCTCGGCGGCTACGCGGAGGACACGCAGTCATACGGAGCAAACGGCGGCGCGGCCGTGACGACCGGTTACGGACGGCGGACGGTGCTGGACAAAGCCCCGGCGATTATTGATGCGGTCAAGTCCGGCGCGGTCAAACATATTTTTTTAGTGGGCGGCTGCGACGGCGCGCATCAATCGCGCAGTTACTACACCGAATTCGTAAAAAAAATTCCGAAGGACGCCGTCGTGCTTACGCTTGCCTGCGGCAAGTTTCGGTTCAACGACCTCGGCGCGGGTAAAATAAACGGGCTGCCGCGCATTATCGACATGGGGCAGTGCAACGACGCCTACGGCGCGGTCAAGGCCGCCGAAGCGCTGGCGGAAAAATTTAGCTGCGGGATAAACGACCTGCCCTTGACGGCCGTACTGTCATGGTACGAGCAAAAAGCGGTCTGCGTACTGCTTACGCTGCTTTCTTTGGGCATGAAAAATATTTACGTTGGGCCGAGCGCACCGGCGTTTTTTTCCGCGAACGTTATGGACGTTCTTGTAAAAAATTATTCTCTCAATTTGATCACCGCGCCGGAAGCGGACTTGAAAAAAATTTTAGGCTGATATTTTAAAATATCCCGATGCGTTCGGGCAGGGGATCGGCGTTTTGTGCGAGCCTGTCGCAGACGCGCTTAAGCATTTCGATTTTCGCTTCGGCGTGGCCGGGGCTGTCCCATAAATTGTTAAGCTCGGCGGGGTCTGTATTCAAATCGTACAGCTCGCCGAGCTTTTGCCCGTGGAAAACTACGATCTTGTAGCGTTCGCCGCGCACCATTGTGCAAAACTGCGCGAGTGTGTCGGGGTTCGAGTTCATGTACTCGCAGTAAACGTCTTCGCGGAAAAAATCTTCTGCTTTTGCATCGGTCAAAAAATTCCAAAGAGACCTCGCCTGCATTCCGGGCTCGCGTGGCAGGCCCGCGCAGTCGAGCACCGTGGGCGCGAGATCCGCGAGCTCGACCAGCGCGCTGCGCCGCGTGCCCGCGGGTATGACGCCCGGGTATGAAATTATAAGCGGGACGCGGACCGCGCCCTCGTATAAAAACGGGCCCTTGATGTACAGGCCGTGGTCGCCTATCAGCTCGCCGTGATCCGACGTAAATATAACCATCGTGTTTTCTTTTTGCCCCGTCGCTTCAAGGCAGTCAAGCAGCCTGCCGATTTGATAATCGATGTGGTCTACAGCCGCCCAGTAAGCCGCTTTGCAAAATTTGCGCTCGCGGGCGGTCATCGTATTCCAATCGAAATTGTGCGCTATATTTTTTTGGTAGATTGCTTGGTACGGCGGCTTGGTTCCGAGTTCGCCCTCGAAAAAATCCGCGTCCGGTATTTCGTCCACCATGTCCAGGTAGCGCTCCATGTACTCGTCCACGGGAGCGAGCGTGAGATGCGGCGCCCAAATGTTCACGGAAAAAAGCCACGGGCAATGATAGTCCGCATACGCCTCGATAAAACCCATCGCCTTTTCGACGCAGAATGTGGTGACGTGAAACTCGTCCGGCACTCCGTGATAGACATGCTTGCTGTCTGCGCGGATTTGCAATTTTTCCGGCTTCCGTCCTTTTTCCTGCAGCCAGCGCCTGTACGAATTGGACGGCGTCATGCCGTGGCACCAGTGGAACTCGCTGTAGCCGTCGTTGATTCGCCGCTCTATGCCCTTAAAATGATATTCTTCCGTCTGCTTCCACCAGTTTGCGGGGTCTCGGCCGAAATTTTTTATCTTGTGGTCGCACGCGGACAGATGCAGCTTTCCGCTCAGGCCGCAGACATAGCCGTTGTCGTTAAGCACCCGCGTGACAAGCACCTCGCTCTCCGGAATGTCCTGGCCGTTTTGCCTCAGCTTGGTAGTGGTGGGGTATCTGCCCGTTAAAAACGAGCCGCGGCTCGGAGTGCACAGCGGGTTTTGGCAGTACGCCCGCTCAAACAGCATCCCTTCGGACGCGAGCCGGTCGATGTTTGGCGTTTTGACCCATTTGTTGCCGTAGCAGCCCAAAGTGTCCCATCGCTGCGAGTCCGTGCAAATCCAAAGTATGTTCGGCTTTTTATTGCAGTCCATGAACATGATCCTCTCTTAAATTTCTGCATGTAAACGACTCGCGTGCAATAAAAAAATCCGGCAAATTAATGCCGGATTTTTATTGTTAATTTGGCGACGTTTTATATGCCTTTTGAACCATTTTTTGGTGTTCGGCATCCTCTTTGTTGTTGTAATGGTTGCGGCTGCCTTTAAGATGTATGCAAAAATGACCGTTGAAATTGTTTCCCTTTATTGTAGAGACGCTGTGAGGCATCCCGTTTGCCGAGGCGGCAATCGTGCGGCCGTCCACTGTGACCCAAACGGCGCGCGGCGTAAACGAAAACTTGCCGCGTATCTCAAGTATTGTCGCTGTGTCCGCAGCGGTTAGCGGCTCGACGTCCGCGTGGCTGCCGGCGGACATGACTTTGATTTGAAAACTCTTGCCCGTGTCCACGTCGGTAACCGTCGCAACCGTGCCGCGCTTTAAAATGTCTTTGCCGGCGCTCCATGATACAAGCTCCACTTCGCCGGTTATTTCCGCCGGAACGGAAGCGAGCGGCACGGGCTCGTCTTTGACGACGATGTCCGCCGCGCCGGGAGACGATTCGACCAATGTGACGTACTCGCCGAAAACATATCCCAATTTATCCAAATAAATAACCTGATACCATTCTCCGTCGAAATCTATAATCGTGAGCGGATCGCCCTTGTTTAAATGCGCGAATATTTCTGCGTTTAAATTTGCCGCTTCCCTGAACCTGACGGCCGTCGCGTTTATCACGCCGTACTGCCTGTCGTCCGCGTCCGCCGCGCTTACTGCCGCAGCGCACATGACAAACAGCAGCGCCGCCAAAAAAATAATTTTTGCCGAATAATTTTTGATGCTCATTTTTTTATATCCTCCGCTTGCTTGGCGCCGTTTTAAACGGCGCGTAATAAATTTGAAACATGTGGGAGCTTCTTTTAACTCCGTTTTTCCGTATTTTAACCCGCCGTTTACACATTCGGACGGGTAAAAATTTTTTTTTGACAGGTTAAACAGAAATCCAAATTTAAAAGATGTTCCTAATATATTACACAATTATTAAATTTGCAAGCGGAAAATAAATTTTTTTTGTAATTATTTTGAAATATTTTTTCGGCGGCCTCTTATTCATCGGCGGCCTTTATTAAAAATGATTCCGCTTTCGCCTGCATTTTAATAGCGGCCTCCTCCGCCGTAATGCTCCGCCAACTAAATTCGTCCAAAATTTCTGCAAGCGCCGGATAAATTTCCGGATGTGGATAGTTGTCCCGCAGGCTCATGGGCATATCAAAAAAACTTTTCAACTGTTCAAGCATTAATAATTTTTGCCGGTCTTCTGTATCGCCCAGGTTATATCTTCGTACAGACGACGAAATCCAGGCGGTCGTGTTCGAATCCGCTTCATGGACAAGCAGCGGTTTATAAACGGGTATGCCGTCGACATACCAGCGGTGAAACTCGTTTGCCTCGGGCTGCATCATAAACTTGATAAATTTCCATGCGAGCGTTTTGTTTTCCGACGCTTCGTTTATTGCGAATACGTTCCGCCCTTCGACAAGTATTTCGCCGCGGCGGTTGGCAAGCGGCTTCGCGGCAAAAAAAACGGGCGAGGCCCCCGTGTATGACGCGAAATAATACGGAAGAAGCGGGCAGATACCAATCATATTGAAGGCATTGCCCGCGAGGCCCGCTTCATATGCCTCCGCGTTGTAGTTGCCGTCCGTGGACTTCCACATATAACCGCCGCGGGACGCCGCCTCCGCCTTTTTTAAAAAATCGACGAAATCCGCGCCGCCGAAACCGCATGTCCCTTCTTTTTCATTTATAAATGACGCCATCGCATGAAACATCGGGTACTCTCCGGACAGCGTAAACCCCTTTTCGCCTTCAAACCTCCCGCCGTCCGGCAGGTTGTTAAGCTGGTGGGCGTCGTACATGTCCGCAATGTCGAAAACGCTTACGGTTTTGCGCGGCAAAAAGTCTTCCAAAAAATTTTCCGGCGCGTTTTTGTTTGCGGACACAAAATCTATGCCGATCCTTGCCGGAAAAAAATAAAGCGCGCCGTCCGTTTCGAAAACGCGCAGCGCATCTAAATAAAAATCGTCGAAATTTATCACCGGATCGTCTTTCATCAATATATTGAAGTCCGCGTAGCGATGCCCGGATTTTATTTCCCTTAGGGAAATGATGTCGGCCGCAAAAAAAATGTCGGGGGTCAAACCGCCGTCGTCCTGCTCGTCAACAAAAATAATTTCCGTTTTAGGGAAAAAAACGGAAAATTTTTCCGCCGCTTCGCGAAGCCGCCCGTCGCCGCTGCAATAAACCGCAAGTGTCGCGGGAGTATCGTCCGGATCAAAAACAAACGAATCGCTCCCGTCAAAAAAATTTCCGCCGCCGTTTAAATTTTCGTCCTGCGGAATATTTTCGTCCTGCGGAGTTTTTTTACCGCCGAAACCGCAGCCCGATATAATTATTAAAACGAACGAAGCAATCAAAATGACCGCGAATTTTTTTGCTTTCATGCCGCATGCCCCTTTAATGGATGTTCCCAAAAATCCGGCCGAAACGGTTTTTTTAATACGAACCGGCGAAGGAAAAAAACCGGACAGGTAACACCGAAATTTTTTTTCGTTTTGTTTATGAAGTTGCTTCAGTTATTAAAAACGCTTTCATTTAAAATGACAAGAATTTACGAGCCGACTGCGCCGTTTATTGTTGCGGCGATGTTTTTATTATACAATCGAAAAAAATTGGGGGTGGCCGCAATAAATATAGCTAAAAAAATTATTTTGGCGCTGGTTTTTTTCGCGGTTCTGGTGCCGTGCGTAATCTTTATGCCAAAGACGCTACATGGGCCGGATCCGTCGGGCGACGGCAAGCCGCAGGCGTCTTATACTGCGGCGGAGGCCGGCGGGCGGGACGTTGGCCCGGAGGCGGCGGGTTCGGCTGCGATGCCCGCGCCCACGCCGAGCCCGACCCCAACGCCCACCCCGATGCCGTGGGAAATGTTTACGCCCCGCAGCACAGTTGAAACCGATCCGCATTCCGCAAAGACGAGGATCGAATACGCCGTCCGCAAAGACGGCGAAACGGTGACCGGCTACGTTTGCGAAGACCCGATTTTTTTCGGGATGCCGGATGATTACACGGATCTCGGCATAACCACGTTCCGCATGAATAATTTCAGAAACGGCGCGAGCCTCGGTACGGTAAACGTCGTTGAAGAAAGGCTAACCGAAATATACCGTTTCGGCATGGGCTCGCTCGGCAAGTGGACAGGTGTTGGCTGGACGGGCCAGCCTGCCGTAGTAAACTGGCCGGATAGCCTGCGGCGGCAAATGAATCTCTACCCTGACAAAAAAGAAAAAGACGGCCTCGTTGAAGTCGTCTACGGTTCGATGGACGGAAAAATTTATTTTTTTGATTTGGAAAACGGCGAGCGCACCCGCGACCCGATTAATTTCGGCGAGCCGATAAAAGGCGCGGTCACTGTGGATCCGCGCGGCTACCCGCTGTTGTACGTCGGGCAGGGCGACCAACTCGGCGCGCGCTTCGGTTTTTATATTTATTCGCTGCTTGACGGCGAGCTGCTTTATTTTTTAAACGGCCGCGACACGTTCGCGCTGCGCCAGTGGGCGGCGTTCGACTCAAACCCGCTTTTCGACGCGGCCACCGACCGCATGTACCTCTGCGGCGAAAACGGCGTGGTGTACAACATCAAGCTCAACACCAACCACGACAAAGAAAAAGGGAAAATAACAATCGACCCGGAAATTACGCGCTACCGTTATAAAACTGCGATCACCGGGCTGTACGGCATAGAGAACTCGCCCGCCGCGTTTTCGCACTACCTTTTCTTCGGCGACAACGGCGGCGTGACGCAGTGCCTCGACCTGCGGACGTTCACGCCCGTTTGGGTGTTCGACAACTCGGACGACTCAGACGGCAGCGTCGCCCTCGACTGGGAAGAGGACGCGCAAAAATTATTTTTATACACCGCAAACGACGCAAAGGTACGCAGCAACGGCATGTCGTACCTCCGCAAGCTCGACGCGGAAACCGGCGCGCTCGTTTGGGAGCATCAATATAAATGCCACATCGACCTTAACGTGAGCGGCGGCGTGCTGTCGAGCCCCGTGATCGGCAGGGGCGACATTTCAAACGCCGTAATCTATTGGGTGGCGAAGCTCAACGGCTACGGCGGCGGCGGCGCGCTCGTCGCAATCGACAAATACACGGGCGAAAAGCTCTGGGAAAAAATTATGCCCCGCTACGGCTGGAGCTCGCCCGTGGCGGTCTACACACCGGAAGGCAAAAGCTACCTCATTGTGAGCGACTCCGGCGGCTACATGCACTTGATACGCGGCACGGACGGCGAAATCCTTCACCGCATAAATTTAGGCGGCAACATCGAGGCCTCGCCCGCCGTGTACGGAAACATCCTGGTGGTGGGAACAAGAGGGCAGCGCGTTTACGGGATACGGATAGAATAAAAAACCCTCCTTGGAGGGTATGCCAGTAAAAAACCCTCCATTTGAGGAGGGTTTACGTATAACCTCGGCGGCATTTATTGCCGCTGTTTTTTTTGCAGCCGGATATATTTAAATGTACGTCCGCTTTTTATTTCACCGTCAAATATTTTTTCTTAATGAACATGGCTGTGCCCATCATAAACAGCAAAATCAACAGGACGGCCGCGGTCAGGTTCCAGTCGCCGGTTGCGGGGTTATCCTTCAGCTCCGGCTCCTCCGGGTCAAATTCCAAATTGGAAAGCGGTATGCCGAACTCGTCGCACTCGAGCCAAAAGTCTATGTCGCCGTCGTCGTTATAAACCGGCATGAAAAATCCGAGCGGTATCCCGAAATCGTCGAAGAAACAGAACAAATCATAATAAGCCGTTTCGAGGTAGTAAGACGGCGGAACGGACGTGCCCGGGAGCGTTACCGTGCCGGGCGTAATCGTGCCGCCGGGCGGAGGCATATAGTCCGGCAGATAAAATTGCTGCGGCGTGGGCGTCGGAAGCGTTATCTGCGGCAGTGGGGTGGGCGTGGCAGTCGGCGAAGGCGTTGGCGCAGCGTTAGCGGGAGGCGTGGGAGTTGGCGTCGGGGCCTGCGTGGGCGTGACGCTCGGCGAAGGTTGTGGCGAAGGCGTCGGCGTCGCGGAAGACGAAGGCGTCGGCGAAGAAGCCGGCGTCGGGGCTGCCGTAGCTGCGGGAGTAGGCGAAGAAATAGGCGCATTGGTAGGCGTGGGGAGCTTTTCGTTTTTAAACGTGACCGTAAAGCCGTGCGCGTTTGTTGAATTAATTGTAAACGCTATATAGTTGCCCTCGTTCGAATTGAGGCTGTATCCGTCTGGCGCTTTGGTTTCGTACAAACGGTACGAGCCGGCTTTCAGGTTTTGGACAAAGGCCCTGCCGTCCGCTCCCGTCACAATTTTGTCCGTTTCGTACGTCGTGTTTCCGCTTGCGTCGGTCAGCTTGAACTCGGCGCCTCTAAGAGCTGCGTTGGTGTCGGCGTCCAGCTTTTCTACATAAACGGGTGCGAGTGTGCCGGTCGCCGATCCACGTATGATCGTCCAGCTGTTGGCAACCTTTCGTTCGACGGGAATGCTTGTAACTTGGTTTCCGCTGAGCGACGCCCTGTTGCTTACTTCGTAAACACCCGAACTGTTCCGCTCGATGGTTTCGGTTTCGATTATTGATGTGTATGTGACCTTGTGCCTTGCGTTAAACAAATAATTTTCG
Source organism: Defluviitaleaceae bacterium (assembly GCA_009783525.1). Taxonomy (GTDB): domain Bacteria; phylum Bacillota; class Clostridia; order Lachnospirales; family WQUN01; genus WRDG01. The sequence goes on from WRDG01000007.1 coordinate 13,564, forward strand.
CTGAAAGTTATTGTCATGGTCGTGACGGATGTCACGAAACTATATGACACATTTACAAAATAATCGGTGTTTTTAACCGGCTGCACGCCGGTATTGTTTCCGGCGCCGTCCACTCTGCTGACCGTGACGGTCGGCACGTCAAGAGACTGTCCTTTGCCGAGCGCGTCGGTAATTACGGCGTCATTTAATGTATACAGCGCGGAATTTACAAACAGAGTCCAGTTGATGCTGTTATTGCTGCCCAAAACCGAACCTTTGCTGATAAGGTCAGTGCTGAGGTTTGACACGGACGCTTTAACTTCGTTTCCGTTGTTTATTTTTACAAAGTTGTCATACGACGCTTGCGGCGCTCCCACGCGGAGTGTGTTGTACTTGATTTCCACCGGCCTGTTCCCGATCCCGCTCAGTTTCAATTCAAAACCTTTGCCGTCTGAGTTTAAAACAAAATTGCAGGTTACGTCTTCCGGCTTGACGCTTATGCTGCCAGGCACAAAGCTTTGCAGCTGCGCGGACGTCGTACCCCACCAATCGGTAACGGTTACTACGCTGTCTATGTTTACGGTATTAGTTTCGTTGAACTTGATCGTCCATTCGAATTGGCCGTTTTCGTATTTGCCGCTTTTTGACGCGTTCTTCCAATAAACGGTTGCGGGTACGTCCGCATTTGCGCTCGGTTCGTTTAACAGCGAAAGCGTCCCGCCGTTTATTCTCGCCTTGACTGCCGCCGTGTTTGTAAATTTCACGTCATCGCCGTCGCAGTCATACTCCGTTTCGAACGTCAGTATGAGCTGCTGCCCGTACACTTCCACTCCGTTAAAAATTATTTCAAATCCGTTTGTCCCTTTGTCCGTCAAAGAATACCCGTTAGTGTGAGCGTTTTCCGTAAGGGTTTCCGTTCCCAGCTTTACTTCGAGCGAGCCCGCGGCAAGTTTCATGGAGCTGCCGTTTGTGCTGCCCTCGAAAAAGTCGTTTACAGTAATGTCGCTTAGCGTCGTTCCTATCGGGTTTACCGTTATTGTCCACGGTATCTTTTTTGCAGGCGCGTTTACCGTGCCGGCTGTCTTGGTTGCGTAGGGCTGCAGCATAATGTCTTGATAGATTGTGCCCGCAACGCCTGTTACCGTTACGCCGTTTATTATCGCGTCGTTGAACCAGCAATAATTCATATAATGAGGAACCCATTCGACGTTTGCCGTCACATCGGTGGCGAACTGGACCATGTACGCATAATAATTATCTTCCGCGTCCTTTAAGGCGCTGTCGTTTATGGTGAGCGTGAAACCTCCGTCAGGCCCGCCCGTCCAAGTCAGGCCGTAATCCGAAAGCGGGACGCCTGTCCAGCCCCCGGAGCCCGAGTACCGCAGCAAAATAAAACCCGCGTCTTCTTTTGACACGAAAAATGAATGGCCGGGATGATCCGCTATGCTGTCCGTTAAAACCAACGGGCCCGTTATTTCTGCCCTGCCCGGGTTTATGTTTACGGTCCAGATTATATAAGGCGCTGAAACAGTTGTGGCTTCGAAAAACGTTCCGTATTTGTCGTGGCTAAAAACCGGAACCGGTGTTGGCGTCGGCGGTGATGTGGGAGTTGGGGAAGGAGTAGGCGTTGGCGAAGGCGTAGGAGTTGGTGTCGGGGTGGGCGGCGGATTCGGCACGGCAATATGCGCTTCGGAAGAGTTCATGCCCAGCTCGGCCGTATTGCCGTAATCCGATTCGCTGCTTTCGTCGTCCGGTATTGTGTCGTATTTGATGCGGTAGGCTTTTCTGCTTAGGTCGTTAAAAGTTACGGACATGGACTGCTTGTCCGCGGCTGTTTCTATTTTAAAACCTTCGGCAATTTTCGTTTCGCCCAATATGCCGCCGTTTTGTGTTGCGTTTGTCAAATCGATTTCAAGCAAATAAATTTCGATGCTGTATGGGTCTATTTTATGTCCGGCGTAAGAGCCGCCGCCTTCGGCAAGGATGTCGGCAACGGTATTGCTTTCGGGATCCGGGGCAAGCAGCGTGTTCACGTCGATCTGCCAATGGATTTTTTCGACCTTGCCGGGTTCGCCCGTATACGACGGGCTTCGGTTTGTCTTGCTGACCGCGGCTCCTCCGCCTTCGGTCCTTGAGTAGTAAAAAGTGAAAAGGAACGACTCGTTAAAAAAATTAATCTTTTGCTCCGAACCGCTTACACACTCGTAGTCGATTTCGGTTTCGATCGAGATTGTGCCGGTTATGTCGAATTTACCGACCAACGCATCGTTGAAAATAATTTTCAAGCTGCCGTCCACATTGTCCGTACCGATTATGAATATGCCGATCTGTTCGGAGCCCATCATCAGCGGGCCGCTTAGCCCGCCGCCGTAATCGATGTTTACCGGCAGCGAACCGGATTTCCATAATTGGAGCTCGGCTATGTCGCCGTCTTCGACAAATATGCCTTCCGGCACCTCCCAAAGAAAATCCATGGAAAAAATGTCGCCGTTGCCGAAAACGATTTCGCTTTCGTCTCCCGGCTTGATTTCATTTCCGTTGTGCCTGATTGTCACGCCTGTGATAACAACCGGCACGCGCGGGCCGTCGCTTGCCGAAATAAAAAAAGAAACACTCAAACTTGCCACTAAGCAAGCCGCCATAAACAGCGAAGTGATTCTTTTGGGCAAACCGGTCCGGGTTTGCATTTTGCTTTTTTTCATTTTAACTCCCCCTGTTTTTATATGTGTATTCGTTTGCATAGGAATGCGATATTTTTTTCGGAAAAATTTTTAATTAATTATGATTACCGGGGTCGCGGTCGGGATAATAAAATTAATGATGCATACATTATTTTTTTATTTTTGTTCATTTTTTTTCTTGTCGCGTGTATTTTTTATAATAACATTCATGAAAATTAAGTCAAACATTTGCGCGCGGCAAAATGCGCCGTTTAAAAAACGTTTGGCGGAGCTGTTTTGTTTCATAAAAAAACCGGCGGGCAAATATCGTGGGAGATATTTGCCCGCCGGTTTTTATTTAGCAAAAAATTATTTTGATTGGCTTGCGTTTAACGCGGCTTATAAAATTTTTTCAAACAAATTAGGCAGGCTGACCCGGTGGTCGATTGCGAAATGCCAGCCCCAGCCGCCGCAGCTCGTCGGGCGGTTGACGATGTTTTTGCGCGGGCGGTAATAATAGTTTTGGTCGTCGTAGCCGATTTTGACGCGGAAGTCGCCAAGCTCCACGAGGTCGAGGTTGGCGGTGGTGATGTCGAACGTGGGGCAGCCGAGGTTACGCGCGATCGAGAGCGCCTTCAAAAAAACCTCGGGGCCAATGACGGCGGAGCCGAAATTCAAAAAAACGCCGCCGTCCAGCTTCGAAACGCTTTCGCAGTAAATTTTGAAGTCTTGGCCGGTGGTGAAGCCGATGGCCGCGAAATTTGCCGCGGGGTGCTGGTGGATGATGTCCGTGCCTATCGCGACGTGGTACGTGCAAGGGATGCCGAGCTTATGTGCGCGGTACAGCAGGCAGTCGTCTTTATACGGAAATTTTTCGGGGCTGCGGTCGATGAAGCATGCGAGTGCTTCTCCGTAGCCTTTTTTATTTTGCATCCCCATTATGAACGCCTCGTTCATCCAGCGGCCGGTCTCTTCCCACATGCCGAATGAGCCGTCTTCGATGGCGGTGGGGACGTCCTCCGCGGTGCCCCCCGCGAACGCCAGCTCAAAGTCGTGTATGCTGCAGGCGCCGTTGCCCGCGAGGTGCGTGATTATCCCGCCGTCCATAAGCGCGGCAACGTATTTTGACAGGCCGAGCTTAATCACATGCGCGCCCATGGAAAATATTACGGGGCGGCCGTTTTGCCGCGCTTTTTTTATTCGCTTAACAAGCTCCGCGAAAGCCTCCGCGTAACGGTCCGGGATCGGCGGGGCCGTGTGCGTCTGCGGGTCAAGCATGTTTTCGAGTGTAGTCAGGTTGTTTCTGCTGTGCGCCGAAAAAGTTTTTATTTTTGAAAAATCGAGCCCCATTTTATTTACCGTCCGCGTCACGCATGCGATGCGCGCAGCATGATCCGCGCCTTTCGTTGGTGTGTGTTTTTAGTAAGCGCCGCCGCTTACGTGATAACGATGCATTCTTTGGCGGCGAGGGTCGCGTCCTCGCTGACCGCCTCGCCCGTAAACGCGTCCGTGTACATGCGGTCGAGCTTGAAGCTTACGCTTTTTTCGTTGAAGTTGAACACGAAATAATAGTTTTCGCCGTCTTTTACTCGGCGTACGGCTTCCATTCCGTCCTTTAACGCGAACGGCGCCGCCTCGAGCCCGTGCCTTGCGGCAATGTCGCCCGTGAGCGCGGCAAGCAAACTGTCGTCGAGGCCCGCGCCGACGTAATACGCCGTGCCTTTTCCGTAATCGTTGCGCGACGCGAACGGCTCGCCTGCGCGGAAAGTGTCCGCGTACCTGCCTATTACGTTTGCGGTGTTAATTTCGAGGCTCTCGGTCCAAAGCTCGTTCGCGCCTTTAAGCAGCGACGGCTTTCCGCTGAACAGAATCGAAAACTCGACCTGCGCCCGCGTTTTGTCGAACACCGGGTCGCCCTCCGCGACCGTTATGCCGAACAGCTCGGTGAGCCCTGCGGGCACTCTCTCGCGCGGCGCGGAATTGTTTTCGTCCTTGATTGCCGTAAGGAACGTCGATAAAACCACGCCGCCGTTTTTCACGTAGTCGCCCAATATTTTTTTAAAGCGGCAGTCCATTATTATGGGCGCGGGCAAAATGACGAATTTGTATTTGTTTATCGTTTCGTCCATGGGTATGACGTCCGTGCCGATACCGTTTTTCGCAAGTGCGCGGTACAGCTTCGCGCAGTACGACGTGTAGTGGTAGTGTGCGTTAAACGGCTTGATCGCCGTAGCCCAAAGGCAGTCGTAGTCGAAGCATATGGCTGTTTCGTTGTTTATCGACGAGCTTTCGAGCAGGTCCGTCCATTTTTTTGCTTCGGCGGAAATTTTTTGAAACTCTTTGAAGCGGCGGCGGGGTATGCCGTCTATGTCCATCACGGACGCCTCGAGCTGCTCCGCGCCGAAACGGAACGTGCGGAACTGGAAATAGGTGAGCAGCTCCGCGCCCGAAGCGAATGCGTGCTGCGCCGTTTGCGTAAGCGCGCCCGGATACGGCTGCGAGACGCCCTGCCGCGCCCATACGCCGAGCCCGCCGCCCGACGAAGACTCGACCACCCAAAATTTTTTGATATTGTCTTTGATGCCGCGCATGAATGCGTAGCCGAAGCCCGTCGCGCTCAGGTCTTCCGTGCGCAAAGAGGGGTATTCGTCAACCGACACGATGTCGAGCGTGCTGCAGCCCTTGTAATAGTTTACGCCGTTGGTCCAGCCGCCGGTCGTGTTGGTGGTGACGGGCTTGTCCGTGTGCCGCTTAAGCGCGCCGACCTGGATGTTTTGAAAATCGATGATCGAGTCGCTGCAGAAGCGTTCCCAGTCGAGGCGGAGCGCCGGGTTGTCGAAAAACGTTTCGATCCTTTCCGCGCCGCAGGGTTCTATGCTTTTGACCGGCGGGTTCAACTGGTCGAACCGCGAATATGTCTGCCCCCAAAAAATCGTGCCGTAGATTTTGTTCAAATTGTCTATGCTTCCGTATTTTTTTTCGAGCCAGCCGCGGAACAGATTTTTGCATACGGCGCACTGGCATCTGCCCGTGCCTTCCTGCGCGAGCTCGTTGTCGATGTGGAACCCGATCACGTTTTTATTGTTTCCGTAGCGCCGCGCGGTCTCTTCGGCGATTTTTTCGGAATACTCCCTGTAGGCCGCGTTGTTGTAGCAATAATGGCGCCTGCCCCCGAACGGCCGCACAACGCCCCGCCCGTCCGTGTACAGGATGTCCGGGTGCTTGTCGATCATCCAAACCGGCGGGCACGCGGTGGGCGTGCAAACCAAACTGAAAATGCCTTTTTCGCCGAGCCGGCTTATCACGCTGTCAAACCAAGCGAAGTCGTATTCGCCCTCGCGCGGCTCGAACTTTATCCATGCGAACTCGCCCATGCGCACCGCGTTAAATCCGGCGTCAACCATAAGCGAAATGTCCGTGCCGATATCCTGTTCCGTTTCCTGTTCCGGATAATAATCCGCTCCGTAATAGATCATGCCGTTCACCATGCGGGGATTTTTTTAAGGCTTTTAGCCGCCCGCGCCTTTCGTTTAATTTTTTTAGGGCTTGTTTATTCTTTTTAACGTTTCGATTATTTTCCCGTTCAGCCCCGCGAGGTTGAAACAATCCGCGTAGCGGCGCAGGCAGCGCTTGATGTAGTTTATCACTTCGGTTTCCGCATCGACTCCCGCGGATTTTAAGTTGTCCTTCATTTTTTGAATCTCGCAGGCGACGTTTTTATCTTCGAAGGTGTAATGCCCGCTGATGCGCATAATCTGTTCGGACAGCGCGGCGTCCGCAAGCACGCTTTCAACTTGCGCGTCCGCGCCGTTTACCATCCACTTGCGCCAGCGCTCGCTTAGCACGGCCGCCGTCCGTATTGCCTCGCGTGTTTCGGACGGCTGTTTTATTTCGCCCAAATCCGCGAACCGCCCTTCGGTTTCGGCAAGCAGCAGATAGGCAGCCGTTTCCGCCACCCCAAACTCTGGCGCGACGTTGGCCGCGGTAACCCCCAGCGCAGGGTGCATGCACAGTATCGTTTCGGACAGGTAGTCCGCGTTGTGTTCCTTAATACCCACGCCGTATTTTCGCGCCTCCGCAGAAAGCCGCCTTGCCGCCGCCGCGTCAAATCGCCCCACATTTTCCGTAAGTCTTGTCAAAGTCCCCGTCTGCCCCACAATAAAAACCGGCATCGGCAAATTTTTTGCCGCGAGCATCCCCGCGAGCCTTTCGATAAACTGCCCGTAAGCGCTCTCGTCCGTAAGGCCGCCGTTGGTCTCCTCCGTGCCCACCTCGTACGCCACCGGCGGGAACTTTAAACGCAGGCGCTCGGCCTCCGCGTATTCGATCAGCTCCGCCGTGCGGTTAAGCACAGTGTCCATCGGAACCACGCCGGCCGCGTGCGGATCCTTGGTCGGGTCGACGTGCAGCAGGTCGAACCCGGCCAAAATATCTTCCCTAAACGAGTCCTTTGCGATCGCCATCGCGTGCCCGCTTGGCAATTTGCCTGCGCGCTCCTCGTCGCGCTGCCACGGTCCGCCGTGGTCGCGGCACAAAAAGCACGGCCCGTCGAAACCGGCCGCCTTTTTAATGTCCGTCACATTGCGCAAAAAATCGTTCTGGTTCCAATTGCAAACATACCCGCGCCCGTATTGGTCCGAATCGATCTGGTTGCGGCTCGCGATGAACATGATTGGAAAGTCCATTTCCTTTGCGAGCGAAACCGCGGCGCGGATAAGCGTTTTTGACATGGGTCCGATGCCGAGCAGCGTTACATTAGCCGCGCCTTCCGCTTCGAGGCGGTAAAGCGCCTCCATCATTTCGTTAATGCTGTATGGGTTCAAAAAAATCCCTCCCGGTTAAAATAAAAAGCCGTGCAAACTTTGTATGACCTTTATATTACTCCGGCACTTAAATATGGCAAGAGGCGTACGCGATATTTTTGTGCCGAACAAGGAAGTGAAGCGTAAGCGTACTCAAGCAGTACGCAAGAAGGAAGAAACACCGAAGGTGTTTCTGTGCGTTGAACTGAAAGGA
>WRDG01000008.1 GCA_009783525.1 Defluviitaleaceae bacterium
GCTTCGCGACGAGCTTGAACGCATCGCTGGAGCCGGGCGCAGCACGCCGGGCAAGCCGCAGCCGAACGATTTAAAATCCATCGACATCGACGGAATTGCGGAGCCGATCGAATTCTGCGAAGCTTAAAACAACATAGTCAATTATTCTTCGTTTTGTTTTTCATTTCGAGTAACCGCTTTCGAATTTTTTTGCCCGCCAAAAATAATCGCAATATATTACTCCGGCACTTAAATATAGCAAGAGACGTACGCGATATTTTTGTGCCGATCAAGGAAGCGAAACCGCCGCGTACTCAAGCAGTACGCAAGAAGGAAGAAACACCGAAGATGTTTCTGTGCGTTGAGCTGACGAAGTGCGGCGCGAAAATAGCCGTACGAAATTGCTATATTTAAGTGCCGGAGTAATAACAGCCCCCTGTCGTTTCGTTTATACGACAGGGGGCTGTTTTTGCAACAGTTAAATTTTTACGCTTCTTCCAGCGCGACTTTGTCGAAATAAAATCCCGCGCCGGAAGCTTCGTCAGGCCGCCACACGAAAATCCGGGCGGACGTTACATCACACTGAACCGTAAGCTCGGCCTCCATGCGCGTCCATTCGGGCGACGAAAAATTTAAGACGACGCTCTCCTCTTTGTCCGCGCCCTTGCTTGTCACGCCGAAGCCGATTTGACATTCGCCGGGGGTTTCGCCCTCGGTCTTGCCCCAAGCGGAAAAAATATATTTTTTGCCCGGCTTGAAGTTTGTCGGGTCGAGGCTTTGGCCCGTGTAGTTCTTACCCGGCTTAAGCAGCGCGCAGTCGGAGCCGTCGTTCGACTGTCCGCTCGCGATTGCGATCGCGTTGCTGCCTATGTTGTTCCAGGGGTTGAGTTTGCCGTTCTTGAAGTCGCCGTTTACCAAAAGCGGGAACACGAAGCGAGGTATCGGCAGCGTGAGTTCGCCGCGCGTATAATCCCACAGGAGGTTTCCGTACCAGCTTAGGTTGGTCGGCTTCGTGCCGTCTTTTTTGTCTATTTCCCAGCCCCAGCCGCCGATTATATCCGGCAGGTCGCGGTCAACCACGGGCATCGAATCGTTTGACCAATCCCAGTACATGTGTCCGATTTTATACATGAGGCTTATGGTAAGCACGTTCATGGCAGACATGTGCGTGGTCATTTCACCCCACACGGGGCCGTATTCGCCGAATATCCACGAAACGCCGAGCTTTTTCATCGCTTCGGCGTAAGCGATCATGCGGCCGAGATCCGCCCAGCCGTACGGATGCAGCGAATAGACCAAATTATCGTAAGATTTGTTCAGCTTGGGCGCGTTGTAAATGCACGCGCTTTTGTTGCTGTAAGGCTCGTTTACGTCAAACGCCGCCTGGCCGTAATGGTTTTCGTCGAGCACGATTATGTTTTCGATTCCGGCCTTACGCATCGCGCCTATCACAAAATCGTGGACGTAAAGGTAAACGTCCGCGTCGAGTTGATAATCGTACGCATCGCCCGGATATTCGCGGCCGTCCAGCTCTTTGAAAAACTTCCGCCAAATCGGTATCCATTCCATGGAATCGTTTGCATGCGAAGGCTCGTTCATTATGTTGAACCACGCGTACGGGTTGTCTTTGTGCTTTAGAGCGAGCGCGACCCAAGCGTCGGTAAACTCGTACAGCGAAAGCGGACGGCTCTCGCCCGCCTTGTTTACAGAGCCGGGCACAAGCAGCGGGTACACGCCTGTGTAGTCGTGCATTTCAATTACCGAAACAACCTTCTTTGACGTGAAGCCCGCGACGATCGCGCCTATGTCGTCGTAGTGCCAGCTGCGGTTCCATACGTCCGGATGGTCGAACTGGAACGTGCACACGACGCGAACCATGTTAAATTTCCATATGTCCGCGATTATGTCGAAGTCCTGCCTCACCGAACCCGATTCGCGCCCGTTTGGGCGTCCCCACATTGCGTTGCCGTTGACGTTAGCGCCCACCGCTACATAGTCGCTGCCCTCCGGATCGTAAATGCGGCCGTTAGCCGCCGTAAAATGCTTGGCCTTGCCTCCCATTGAACTGCCTCCCAAATTTTTTTTGCGCGGAGCGTAAAACCTCCCGCGTGTATGCTAATTAGATTTGTCCTGTTTTTCAATCACGGGCCTATCCGTCAAAGGCTTGCCGTCCCGGTCAAGCAGCGGCGTCAGGCCGCCGCCGTAGCCCCACGCATGGTACAGGTACAGGACGCCGGTTTCGCTGTCGCGGATAACCCGGGTGCTTGACATCATGTCGTGTCTTTCGTCCGTGACCAATTGAAACCTGGTTTCTTTTTTCTTTGGCATTTTTTCCTCCTAAAAAAAATTTCGTATTCACATCGAATAGGAACATTCGCACCATTATAACATCGGCGCGCATTTGCCGTATAAATTTGCGGGGCTGCTTTTAAGCGTCTCTAAACCCTTATCCCAATCCACTTACCGCGCAAAAATCTCGCGATCAAAATGACGAGGCGTACGCTCATGTCTATGATGATCGCATACCACGCGCCGGGCAGCCCAAGCCCGAGCCCGTAGACGAAAAACAGGCTTATGCACGGGCGCATTATCGCAACGGTAAGCAGCATGGTAAACGCGACGAAGCGCGTATCGCCCGCACCGCGCAAGCTGCCGCTCATGATAACGGACGAGGTTTGCACGGGCTGGATAAAGCCGAGTATGACGATCACGCCCGCCGCCATGTGTATTGTCGCGGCGTCGTCAACGAACAGTGTGGGGAAAAAATTTCTGCCCGCAAACGAAAGGATCATCAGCACTGCGGAGACCATCAGCGCTATCCGCTGGCCGATGTGGACGTACATGATCGAAAGGTCGGGGCGTTTTTTTCCGAGGTTCTGCCCTACGAGCGACGTGGTCGCGGCGGCTATGCCCTCCGCGAACGTGAACGAAAGGTTCATCAGCTGCATGGCGATCTGATGCGCTGCGAAGGCGAGCGTGCCGAGGTCCGCCACCACCCGCGCAAACGAAAAAAAGCCGACGCGCAAAACGGCCTGCTCGACAACCGCGCCCCAGCTTACCCTCAGGATGTTTTTTAGCGTGGCGATGTGAGGGCGCCACGAATCGGACAGCGAAATGCGGAGGTACGCGTCTTTTTTCAGCACGGAAAAAAGCGCGAACATAAAGCCCGCAAAAAAACCTATGAGACCCGCTATCGCCGCGCCTCTCACCTCGAGGCGCGGGAAGCCGAAGCGGCCTTCGATCAATAAAAAATTAAAAAGGACGTTGAAAACGTTCGCGGTTATGCCCACCGCCATCGTCACCCGCGTGTTGCCGATGCCGCGCTGAGCCGCGCAGATGAGCATCGACATTGTCGAGAGCACAAGACCCGTGCAAAGGATAAAAAAATAATCTTTCGACATGTCTATCGTGTCGGCCTTGGCGCCCGCAAGAAGCATGACCGGTTCGTTGAACGCGAGAGCGAGCGCGGTCATCACCGCGGAAAGCGCGAGCGCCAGCAGTATCGCCATCCGCAGGCACTGCCTCGCCTCGCCGCGTTCACCTTCGCCCTTGCGACGCGAGATTATCGCCGTTACGCCCGTGTTGAACGCAAAAAAAAGACATAAAAAAAGGAACCGCGGCTGGTTGGTCAAACCGACCGCGGCCACCGCCTGCGGGCCCAACTGCCCGACCATAATCGTGTCCGCCATGCCGATAAGCGCTGCGAACACCATTTCCGCGACCGCGGGCAGCGCGATTCGCGTCAGGTTGGAATAAGCTTCGCGGCTGCCCGGTATCTCGCCGCGCAACATGTCCGGCTTGACCATGTGACGCGTCGAAAAAAATTTTGAAATTAGTGACGGCATCTGCCGCCCGCCGGGCACACGGATCGGTTAGCACACTGCGCTTCGCCGCGGTTTTTTATTATTCCCGGCGCGGCTTTAAAGACGGATTCGAGTTTGAACGAACCGCAGTCCGGGCACATTATCTTTTTTTCCGACTTGTCGGCCATTGTCGCGCTTATGCGCGGCTCCGCGCCGCAGTCGCTGCATTTGAGGTCATAGATCGGCATTTTTTGTCGCGCCTTCTTTTTTATCGTTCGCGTTGCATGCACTCCGGCTTTATGCGCCGTCCGCGACGTTTATAGTTCGCGTTGTATTTCATGCGTTTTCGTATCGTTCGCGTTGCTTATCATGTTTTTCATATATCGTCCGCGTTAAAAAACACGCAGAGCCATATGCACGGCGGCTCGGCGGATGTAAACGCCACCCTGTGTTTTTCATGCGGGCGCAGCAGTAGCGTGCCGCCCTTACGCAAATAAACTCTTTTCCCGTTTTCGAACTCGATCTCCGCTTCGCCTTCAAGCAGCGCCACAAACTCGGCTTCGCTTTGGTCGTACCAGCCTGATGTTTGGCCGCGGCTTATTATCCGTTCGACGCGGACGTTTTTACCGTGCGCCAAAATATCGGCGCGCTCGCTGTCAAAAGCCGCGTCCGGCAAATCGAAAAGGTTTGCGGAATTACATTCAATCATTTTTATTCGTCGCTTATCTTTATCCGCTTGCTTTTTTTCCGCGAGATTGCGAGCCCGCCGAAGCCGCTCACCACCGCCATGTAAAAGCCGAAGTCGTACCAAAAGCCGATGTTGTTAATTTCGTAGATGTTCGCGCTTTTGTTGAATATGGAAACGACAAGCGAAACGGGTGCGATCCACCCGTGCCATATGCCCCAGAAGAAACCCGCGGGCGCGTCCGTGTCACGGGTGCCGGGTATGCAGCCGGAAAGCATGAGGCACATAAACACGAGCGTCAGCATAAGCAGCCAAAATTTTTTGTTTGACAATACAGATTTCATTTTAATACCGTTCGCGTCACGCAATAAAAATATTTAACGTACGCGCCTTTCATTTTAATTTTCGTTAAATAATTTTTCTGCCGCCTCTATGGTCTGCCCTATGAGCGTCACCCGCGTCATGGGGCCAACTCCGCCGGGCACCGGCGTGTACGCACTGCAAAGCGGTATGCAGTTGTCGAGATCCGCATCGCCCGCGCCCTCGTTATAGCCCGCGTCCACTAAAACCACGCCGGGCTTGAGCCACTGCGCCTGCACGAAACGCGGCCGCCCCACGGCGGCGACGAGTATGTCCGCCTGCTTGACCATTTCCGGCAGGTTTTTCGTTTTTGTGTGGCACACGGTCACCGTCGCGTCGGCGTTAAGCAGAAGCATCGCGGCGGGTTTGCCGAGTATGGGGCTTCTGCCGAGCACAACCGCGTGCCTGCCCGCCGTTTCAATCCTGTAATGCGCCAAAAGTTTCATGATGCCAAGCGCGGTCGCGCTCACAAACGCTTCGCGTTTAAACGACATCGCCCCGAAGCTCGCGCTCGTCACACCGTCGGCGTCTTTTTCCTTAGCAATGGCGTCGAAGCACGCCTGAACGTCGATCTGCGGCGGCGTCGGATGCTGCAATAATATGCCGGTGACAAGCGGGTCGCTGTTCAAGCTCCGAATAATTTCAATAACCGATTGCGTATTCGCGTCTTCCGGCAAAAATATTTTTTTTGATTCGATGCCGACCGCCGCGCAATTTTTTGCTTTCATTTCGATGTACATCAGCGAGTCCGGATTGTTTCCCGCCATTATCGTGGCGAGCATCGGTATTTTCCCCGTGCGCACAGCAAGCGCCGAAGCGCGTTTTTTTAATTCGATCCTGATGCTTTTGGCAAGCAGTTTGCCGTCCATCACTGTCGGTTCCATTTTTACCTTTCGCGGATCATGCCGAAATGCCGTGTAAAAAAATCCGCGCCTTTCCATATTGATATTGCCGCGTCAAACATATTCTTTATTCTTCTTGCCGTCGTAATTTTTAAAAACCTTCCGCAAGCTTAAGCACGGCTTTTTGTTCCGCATCGGCATATTTGCTTAAATATTCCGCCTCTTTTTTTAACGCGGCTATGTCCGGCGTACGCGGGTCGCCTGCGAGCCGCAAAAAATTTTCGGCGAATATCGCGGCCTGCGCGTCCTCCGGCAGCCCGAGCCCGTGAAGCTTCATGCCGTAAACCTCGACCGGCCCGTCATTTTTTAAAAACTCGATCTCCATGCCCGCGTAGCCGTTTAACGAAACCGTGTCCGCGCTCGGCTTTTCGTCGGAAGAATCCGTCCCGAATATAATTCTGTCCTTGTTCTTAACAAAAAATCCGCGCCAAAACGCCGGGTCAAGCGAAAAATTTTCGTACATTTCAATACCCGCCGTCACGTCGAAGTATACGTTGGGATGCCTGTCCAAAAATTTTTGCGCGCGCTCCGCGTCCCATGATAAAAAATAAAAATGGGCGAATATGACGCGAAGCCTTGGATACCTGCCAAGCAGTTTCTCCGTTTCGGCATAATACCTTTCGTACGGAACGTCGTCCGCTCCGTACAGCCAGCCTCGCTCCGCGGCAAATTCCGGCGCGCGTTTTTCGTCCCAAAACGTGTCCGGATCGGCGACATGCATGACCACAGGAAAACCCTTCTCTTCGAGGAACGAATAGAAGCCGTCGTAATCCGGGCTGTCGAGCGGCATTTTTAAACTTCGGCGCACGGTCGGTTTGCCTTCGAGCATCTTCACGCCGTCGAATCCCATCGCGTAAATATTTTCCGCTTGTGTGCGGAAGTCTCGCCCGCTTACATAATCAAGCCCTCCGAATGCGTAAACAAAACCCGGCTTGGAAAGTTTAAGCGCCGCCGCCACTGTGTTTTGCGACGGGTTTAAGCATTGCAGGCTCATGACGGCGAGCCGCGTATAACCGAGCCGCTCCGCGAGTTCAAAGAGCGGCGCGTGGCCGTCGGTCCGCGAACGTATATGCACATGCGAATCGATTATTTTTACGTTTCCCATCAATCGATAACCACCTTTAAGCAAACGGGGTAACCCGCGCTTTTTATTCCCTCGGTCCGCACATGCAGCCCGTCCCCGTCCCGCGTGAACGTCACCGGCATGCCGCACCCAAGCGCCGCAACGCCGGTCACGTCGAAATCTCCGCCATGGCTGCCCGCCCGCGCCGACGCGAGGCTTTTTATGCAAACCTCGCCTTCGTTTGGCCAGCGCATAACAAAAGCGTAAACTGCGCCGTTTTTATATGTGAAGCGTATGTCCTGCGGCGTGTACGGCAGCGCGTCGCCGTCCGTGAACGCTCCCGCGCCGCGTTTGGTCGGTCCTTCGCCGTATGTCTGCCAAAATGTGCTGCCGTATATGCCCTCGCCGTTTATTGCGAGCCATTTTCCGATTTGAAACAGCGCGTCCGTTTCCTGTTCCGTAATAGTGCCGTCGGCGCGCGGCCCGACGTTTAGCAGCATGCACCCGTTTTTGCTCACGATGTCCACAAGGTCGCACACGAGCGCTTCCGGCTTTTTAAAATCGTTGTTGTCCGTGTAGCCCCAAGAATTTTTTGCGATCGACGTATCTGTCTGCCAAAGCCGCGGGCGTATCTCCTCGAGCTGGCCGCGCTCCACGTCGAACACCGCGCTGCCGTACGCGAACGCCTCGTACTTGTAATTTATTGCCGCGTCCGTTCCCCATTCCGCAGCGCGGTTGTAATAATACGCCGCGAATTTTTTTAAGTAGCGCTTCCATCCTTTGTTATGCACCCACCAGTCGAACCAAACGATGCGCGGGCGGTGCAGATCGACCATTTCGCAGACGCGGGCGAGCCAATTTTCGCAGTGGGCCTTCATGGGAGGCGCGGAATAAATGTCGTGAGTGTTTTCCAATTTTATTTCGGCCTGCTGTATGCCGTAATAATTTTCGCAGTTTGGGTCGCGCACGTCGCTGTCAAATTCGAGCCCGCCGTTAAAAAACCAGCAGTTTTCGGCGCGGTGGTTAGAGAGCGCGAAAACGATGCCCTCTTTTTCCGCCGCCGCTTTAAGCTCGCCCACGACGTCGCGCTTCGGCCCCATGTTATATGCGTTAAATTCCGACAGATCGCTTTTATACATTTGGAAGCCGTCGTGATGCTCCGCAACGGGCATAACATATTTCGCGCCGGCATCTTTAAAAAGTTTTATCCATCCGCCGGCGTCAAAATTTTCCGCTTTAAACATTGGAATGAAATCTTTATAGCCGAAATTTTTATGCCCGCCGTACGTTTTTAAATGATGGGCGTACTCTTTGCTGCCCTGCTGGTACATCGCCCTCGGGTACCATTCGTTGCCGAACGCCGGCACGGAATAAACCCCCCAATGGATAAATATTCCAAACTTGGCGTCTTCGTACCATTTGGGAACCGGATGGCGGCACAGCGAAGCCCAGTCGTCCGAGTAGGGCCCGCGCGCGATTATTTCGTCAACCTGCTTTAAAATTTCATCCTGTGTTTTGATTTTTATCAACTCTCTAACGCCGCGACCTCCACAGCGAGGCAAAAAATCCGCATCGCGTCTGAAAGCTCTGACAGCGTGGGGTATGTGGGCGCGATACGTATGTTCGCGTCGTTCGGGTCGTTTTTATACGGATACGTCGAGCCTGCGGCAGTAAACTCAATCCCCGCCTCCGCGCACAGTCGGACGGTGCGTTTCGCGCGGCCCTGCAATGTGTTTAACGACATGAAATATCCGCCGTCCGGGCAGTGCCACCGCGCAACGCCCTTTCCGCGCAAATTTTCGTCCAAAATAAAATGCGCCAGCTCAAACTTCGGCCGAATTATTTCGGCGTGTTTTCGCATGTGCGCATTTATTCCTTCAATGTCTTTAAAATATTTTGCGTGGCGGAGTTGATTTAACTTGTCCGGCCCGACCGTTTGCACGAAAAGACGTTTCCTTATTTGCTCCAGATTTTTTTCGGACGCGGCAAGCGCCGCAACCCCCGCTCCGGCAAACGAAATTTTTGAAAACGACGTGAATATGATCGGCATGTCTTCGTTGCCTGCATCCGCGCATTTTTTCAAAAAATTAACGGGCGCGGGAGGGTTGCCCCTGAAGTGATGCACGCAATAGGCGTTGTCCCAAAAAAGTCTGAATTTTTCTTTTGCGGCGGTTTTTAAACAAGCAAGCCGCCTGACCGTTTCGTCCGAATAAATATACCCCTGCGGATTAGAAAAAACCGGCACGCACCACATGCCCACAACCGAAGCGTCGCTTACCGCGAGCGCCTCCACCGCGTCCATGTCGGGCCCTTCATGCGTCATGTTGACCGTAACCATTTGAATGCCGAAATGCTCGCAGATGTTGTGGTGGCGGTCGTAGCCCGGCACGGGGCATATAAATACCGCGTTTTTCGGCCAAATGCCGCGCATATCCGCTATGCAGTCGTACATCATCCCAAGGCTCGAATTGCCGCCTACGATCACGTTTTTTTCGTTTACCGCCATTATTTCGGCAAACAGCCGCCTCATTTCGGGCAAGCCGTCCGTGCCGCCGTAATTGCGGCAGTCCGTGCCGTCCGCCGCGACGCAGCCCTCGCCCGCCAAAACCGAAAGCAAACCGTTTGACAGCTTCAACTGTTCGCCGTTAGGTTTGCCCCGCGCCATGCTTATCGAAAGCCCGCGCTCCTTGTATTCATTGTAAAGAGCAAGGCATTCTTTATAACGGGCACGTCGGTCGGTCATGCAATCCCTCCGGGTCTTTTGCGTATTTATGACGGGCTTACGGATTTGTATTATACATTTGAATTTTTATTTGTACAAATTTTAAGCCGCTCTCGCTCCCTTCGGACGAAGCACGGTATCGACTGCGGCACGGTAAGCGGGAACCGAAAGAAGAACCAGCGTGAACAGCATTTCAGGCAGTATGTAAGTCACGTTGTAAACCGCGGAATAAACGACCGGGTTCTGCCCTTCCGGCGCATACGCGCCGAAAAAAATCGCGCCGGATATTAAGTGGCAGACAAACCTCGCCATCATCCCTAACGAAAATCCCAACTGCAGGTTCAAATTGATCTTGCCCGCCTGAAAATTTTTAAGACCGAAAATGCCGCCCATGAGTCCCACCATTGCGAACGCCAACGGATAATCGAGAATAAGCTGCGCGGGATGCACCACGTAGCCCCCAAAAAATAAATCGAGCAGCCCTGCAGAAATACCCGCCATAAAACCTGTCACCGGACCCAAGCCGTAGCCTGCCAATGCGATGAACATCATGCTGCATGCGGTGACCGAACCGCCCTGCGGCATACGGAACACCGTCACTTGATTAAGCGCCGCGGCAAGCGCCGTCAGCATTGCGGCATAGGCAAGAGTGTTTACCTTAGAATGACGCAAAATAAAAAACCCCCTTCGATTTTTGTCCGAAAGGGGAATTGATTTCCGTTTTCGCTTTCCTTCGCCGTCATTACACGGAGCAGGTACAAAGGGTAACTCTCAGCAAATCAAACGCATCATGCGTTTGATAAGCACCCCCAGCGGACTTGCGCGAGTGTATCATAAAAAAATATTTTTGCAAACGTTAATCTGCCGCTCCCAATTTTTCGAGCAGCTCCGTTATTTTTGCTATAGCCGCGTCATAATCGCCTATCATTTTATTTCCGATGATGCTTTCTACCGTTTTGCCGTAATTTTCCGTGCGGCTGTATTCGCGCAGAATATTGATCCGCATGTTGATGTCCGCCGAATCGAAACTGTCAAGGGCCTCCCTGAGCCCGCGCAGCGTTTCGGTAAAACGCGCCACGTCGAGCCCCACCGCGTTGATCGGATCGTTGTCGAAAAGGTTTGCCGCGTTGATGTTGTTTATAAGCCGCTCAAGGTCCGCAATAAGCGCGGGATTGCGGCTTTCGACAAAAACAATGTCGCCTTTGCTGCCCGCCGCTTCCAAAGCTTGCGAATCTTCCGCCAGTTTGTCCGCTCCGATAATTCCGCACGCGCTTTTTAATCCGTGAACATATGTCGAATACAGCGAATAATTTTTTAAGCGGATGCTCTCTTTTATTTCGTCGAGCTTTTCTGTGCCGTCCTTCACGAAGGTGCTCAGCATATCTATGTAGGTTTCCGCCGTTCCCCCCGTCATGAAGATGCCTTTGCTTACGTCGAGCCCTTCTATTTTAATTGCGCGCTTGGCAACGCCGGAACTCCTTGCGGAACCGCCCGGCAACGAAGTCCGCTGCTTATCCTTAGGCACCCATTTTTCGATTATGTCCCTAAGCCTGAGCACATCGATCGGCTTAGATAAAAAATCGTTGAACCCGTTGTTGATGAACAGCTCGCGTGTGCCCGAAACCGCGTTTGCCGTAAGAGCGATTATAGGTACGGCGGCAAAGTAAGGATCGCACGCGCCGAGCTTCCTTATGTGCGACGTCGCTTCGACGCCGTCCATTTCCGGCATCATATGATCCATAAAAATTATGTCGTACCGCGTTTTTTTTACTTCTTCGATTGCCGCTTTGCCGCTCTTGCATAAATCAACGTTTATTTTGTACGACTGCAGCAACCCTTCGGCAACTTTCAAATTGGTTATTATATCGTCGACGACCAGCGCTTTCGCGTTCGGCGCCGTGAGCTCGGACGTTTTGGCGGTATTAATCTGCCCCGTATAGCCGTCTGTGATTCCGTTCAACAAATTAGCCACAGGCAGGCAAAAAATTGGTGTGGTAAGCACGCTTACTTCGCGCTCGCCGATCAATTCGCCAAACTCGGCGATCAAAACAATTTTCGCTTTTGTTTTAAAGTCCGGATTTTTTCGTTTCATGCGGTCAAATAAAACGGAAGAAACAAAAACGAACATGTACTCGTCGCTCTGCAATTCGAACACAAACTCCTCTTCTGACGAAACGACTCTGTGCCGCACTCCAAGGTTCATCATCGTTTCCATTATCGAATTTATGCAAAGCTCACGCCGTTCGAATATAAGAACCTTTTTTGAATCCGGATCCGTAACCGCGGCTATCGACTGGCCGCCGTTATGTGTTTGCGGTATGACTGCGGTAAATGTGCTGCCCTTGCCGAATTCTGAGGCGCATTTTATGTGGCCGTCCATTGCGAGCAGCAGGTTCTTTGTTATTGTAAGGCCGAGCCCCGTACCGTAAATGCCTATCGTTTCTTTGTCGAACTGCACAAATTCTTCAAACAGCATAGGCAGATCTTCTTCTTTTATCCCCCGGCCGCTGTCCGCAACCTCGATTGCAAGCAGCACGGCGTTGTCGTCCGATTTCACCATTTTTACGGAAACGGCTATATGTCCCCTGTCCGTATAATTTACGGCGTTGCTTAAGAGGTTGAGCATGATTTGGCGGATCCTCGTCGAGTCGCCAACCAATTTATCCGGAATGTCACAATCGAGGTTCACGATAAAGCGAAGGCGCGATTCGAAGACGCGCATTTTAATTATGTTAATCACATCGTTTATCAGCGAAGAAAATAAATATTCGCTCGGCACTATTTCGAGCTTGCCTTTTTCAATTTTGGAAAAATCTAAAATGTCGTTAATGATCGAAAGCAGATTTGTGCTCGCCTGTTTGATGGTCAATAAATGTTCGTGAGTGTTGGGAGCGTTTTCTTCTCTTAAAGCAAGCTCCGCCATGCCTATAACCGCGTTCATCGGCGTGCGGATCTCATGGCTCATCTTTGCAAGGAAGGTGCTCTTCGCCCTCGAAGAGTATTCGGCGTGCTCGCGCGCGCGTTCTGCTTCGCGCCTATCTTTTTCAATGGCCGTCACGTCGTAAAAAAACGCCATCATTCCGTCGGGGCTGCTCCCCGAACCGAATAACGGCGCGTATTGTACTTGAAAAATTATTTGTGGATTTTCTCCGAGCTTTTCAAAATCCATTTCAATGGTATGCGCCGTTGTCCTTAGCGAATTTACCGCGTCGAAGTAACAGCGCGAAACATCGGCGAGAGCTTCTTCCGTCACGAAAGCGGAAACTATGTCGCAAATATTTTTGCCCGCGATCTCTTCCTGCTTTACCGAACCGCAGTACCTAAACCACGACTTGCCCGCGTACGCGAGCCTGTCGCTGCTGTCAAACAGCAATACAGGGCACTCCATATTGTCTACGATCAATTCCGCGTAAGAAGCTTCCATTTGACTCACCTGCTTTTTGTTTGTTTGCGAAACCAATTGGATTATTTTTAATTGCGCGGTCAAATTACATACTACACAGGCTTCGATATTTCTTCGAAAACATTATGCGTCGATAAAAAAACGTCGACCAAGTCCGGGTCGAATTGCTTGCCGCTGCTTTCGGCAATCATCCTTACCGCTTCGTCGTGCGAAAACGCTTTTTTATACGGCCTGTCGGAAACAAGCGCGTCGTACACGTCCACTATTGCCATCATCCTGCCCTGCAGCGGTATGTCCTTGCCCTTTAGCTTGTTGGGATAGCCCAGGCCGTCCCATCTTTCGTGGTGTGTCGAAACCATTATCTTTGCCTGCTTTAAAAATTCCTGCTCTTTTGTGTTGCTCATTATCCTGTCAATAACAATTTCTCCGAACGCGACATGCTCTTTTATCGTTTCGTACTCGAGTTCGGTCAGTTTGCCGGCTTTTTGTAAAATTACGTCTTTTATCGCTATCTTTCCGACATCGTGCAGCTGCGCGGACTGCAATATAAGCGTTATTACCCACTTCCCTATTTCGTCGCAGTACAGCGGATGCGTTTTGGTCGCGCTGATCAAAACGTTCATATACCTTTGCGTGCGTCCTATGTGGCCGCCTGTTACGTCGTCGCGGCACTCGATCAATTCCGCGAATGTGTTCATCACCGCATTTTGCAATTCGACAACGGTTTCGGTTTTTTCTTCGACCATTTTTTGAAGGTTGTTGTTAAAATTTAACAGCTCGTTGCGCTGCAGCGCGAGCTCTTTTTTTTGGCTTTCGACCAAAAGGTGGACTTCGATCCTTTTTAAAAGCAGCGACGGAATAAACGGCTTGACAATGTAATCTATCGCGCCGAGAGTAAGCCCCTTGAGTTCGTTGTCTCCGTCGTTTTTTGCCGTCAAAAATATAACGGGTATGTCCGCCGAGCTTTCGTCTTTTTTTAGTATTTCGATTGTTTCGTAACCGTTCATCTCAGGCATTTCGACGTCAAGTAAAATTAAATCCGGAACTCTTTTTTCGAGCATCTTGAAAAGCAGTTTTCCTGAATTTACCGTAAACACGTTGTATACCGCAGAAAGCACATTATTGCCCGCCGTTAAGTTGACTATGTCGTCGTCGACCAAAAAAACGGTTTTTTTGTTATCGTCCATATAAGGCCTCCTGCGGGTTTGTCAAACAAAATAATCCACTTCTATTTCGGAAGGTATTGAAATGTCCGCGTTAAAAACCGCGTACATTGACGACCTTACCGATTCTTTTTCGAACGCCGTTTGCACGCCGTTTATTTTTACGCTGACCGGCATCGCGCTGCCCTCGGGCAGTAAAACGCGGAAATCCGATTTGCTTCCGCTTCCCGTGGCTATAATTTTTATCCGCATTTTATCTTTTTCGTGCAGATATTTATAAGAAACATAGCCGTCGCTTGCCGCGTAACGCGCGGTAAACTTCACCTCGTCCGTACCCGCCGCCGACCAGCGCGGCGCAACCGCTGCATGGCTGTACTTGGTCGCGTTGTCTGTAACGCCGCCCAAACCCTCCATAAGAGCCGCCAAGCATAATCCGCCCGACCAGTTGTCCGGCCCGCCGCCGGAATCGTATTCCGCCTCGATGTAGCGCGGCGAATCAGAAAGAGTGACGCCGAGCACAGCGTAAACCGCTCCGTCCGGGCCTGCTTGAATACGCAGCTCTTTAATTTCTTTGTCCGGCTGCGGGTTAATAAATTCGGCCCAGCAGACACCGCTGCCCCTGGCCGCTTCGCAGTCGCCCTTCCATGCCACGCCCGCCCTCGTCTTTCCGGGCAGGGACGAAAACCAAAAGTTGGTGATGTTATCGCCGTATTTGATCGGCTTTGTTATTTCGCTTCCGTCCGCGTAAACAAAAACCGCCATGGCCGTAAGCCCGGACTCGGGGCAGCCTGCGGTCGCGTGCAGTAAATATACGGAACCCGCTTTTGCGTCAAGCGGCACGCTTAACGAACGCGGCAGTCCGTGTGAAACAGAAACCGCCGCGGCTGCAGTACCATACAACCCGTCAGGCTCCGCAACGGTATACGGGACGCCGTCGAATGAAAAGCTGCCGACCGGGAAGCCGCCTATGTCGTTTTTTAAACCGTCATACATCCACGGCACGGCGCCTTTGTGCGACAGAGACATATTTGCCAAATGCTTTATGCTTACAACCGTAAATTTTTGCGGAGGCGGCGGGGCGTCGTAGCCGCCAGTATACGCGAAGCGTATAAAACCTTTGCTCGGCTTCGCCATTTCGTTTACGCGGCGCAGGATGTCCGCGCCGTACGACTCGTACCCGTTTGCAAACGCGCCGCGGGCCAGCTCGCCCGCCGCATGTCCGTGCACGCCGCCGTTCATATACTGCCACTTGCCGCAGTCGCCGCCGTGGTCGAAAACCGGTTTTTCAAACGGCGGGTAGATTGCGTAAAACTCTCCCGGCGAACGGTTTGGCAGGTTGTTTTTAATTTCAATGTAGGATTCTATTATTGCGGCGGCCTGTTCGCGCGTGCAGCCGCGGTTAAGCGTGTAACAGTTCGAAAAGCTTATCTGCTTGGATTCGTCCGCGCCGAGGTCGCGCACAACGCTTTCGTCCTCTTCGACGCGGTGGCGGTAAAACTTGCCGTTCCATGCGATTTTATCAAGTTTTGCCCTTATTTCCGCAGCCCTCGTTTCGTACACCTTCGCTTCCGTCTCGCTGCCGGCGTGGCGCAGCATTTCCGCGAGCTCGTCGCAGGCAAGCGCGTATCCCGTGTTGTCGCCGTAAAAAATTGTGTACTTTGTTTTTTCGGGATGTATCTGCTGGCCGGCCCCGAGCGGGAAAGCATAAAAATATTCGTCGTACGGCTGAAAATCCCAAGAGTCGATCGTATAGCCGCGCTTCAGCAGCCCAAATTTTTCTGACCAGCGCATTTTATCCGTGCAACCGTAGTCGAGCGCTTTTTTACAACTCTCGAGCATACCTTTCATCCAGTCGTCGTCTCCGCCGCTTTTCCAAACCAAATGTACGCACTCGACGTAATTGTACTCGCAATGGTTTTCGACCGGCTGCCGCGCCGCCACGAATCCGCCCGGTTCAAGCTCTTTAGCGAAACCGTACGGCTCTTCGTACGCGCTGAGGTAATATTCGCCCGCGCCCGGCGGGTAAACGAAGCTCCAAATCATTCCGTCTTCGCGCTGGATCTCCTTAAGCAAATCGACAAGCCCGTTTGCGTGCGGGCTTATGTATTTAAATCCTTTAGCCGTGTGCAGGTGGTCCAATATCCACACGACAAAGTTGTAATATTCTTTTCCTTTATACGGAATCTTGCCCACGCCCGCCATCGCCGCGCCCTTTATGTCGTTTGCGTCGTGGTAACGGAAACGCATGGTGTACTCGCACATCGCGAAAAGTTCGGCAAACACTCCTTCTTTATCTGCCACGCCGCTTTTTGCGTCCGCAAAAAACTCTGCGGTTTCTGTCAAACCGCCGCCCTCTCCGTACACGCGAACCTCGTGCCTGCCGAGCGCGCCGCCCACGACGAAGCTGACCGCGCCCGCGCAGCCGTCTGCTTTAAAATAAACCCTGCCCGCCGAATCCGATACCTCGACGCGCCCTTCGGCCCTGATGGTGATGGTGTCCAACGGCTCGGCTTTTTTTATGCCGGTGTTAATAAAGTACATATGAAACCTCCCGGTAAAACGAAAATGGTTTGTCTTTAACGATTTTAACAAATTATCATCACTAAACAAAATATTTGCAAGCCATATATTAGGACAAAAAGTTTGACAGTATTCGACTTGAATTTTTTTACCGCTTTCGGCGGCGGATCAAACCGTATGCATTCTTGTTGCATTAACGGCTGTTTGTTATACTTACAAAAATTTGTAAAGGACGGACCGTCATGTTTACCACAGCCGACCTGCACGAGGTTTCTAAAATTGTCAACGGCGAGCATTCGGACCCGCACCATATTTTGGGCATGCACGAAATTTGGAACGGACAGACGGAGTTTATCGCCGTCCGCGTTTTTTTCCCTGACGCGGAAAGCGTTACGCTGATCGACTTAGACGAGCCGGATAAAACTACTGCAATGGAACGCATCCATACGGCCGGGTTTTTCGAAGCGCAATTCAGCGAGACAAAAGAGCTGTTCCGTTACGAATTGGAAGTCACGTTTTTATCGGGAAGCAAATGGCGGACCCGTGACCCGTATTCATTTTTACCCCAATTGTCCGATATGGATCTTTTTTTGTTCGGACAGGGCACGCACTACGAAATATTCGACAAGCTCGGCGCGCACGCAAAGACTGTCGACGGATCGGACGGCGTTTCGTTTGCGGTTTGGGCGCCGAACGCCAAGCGCGTAAGCGTCGTAGGAGATTTCAACGGCTGGAACGGGCTGCGCAGCCAAATGCGCGCTTTGCAAAAATCCGGCGTTTGGGAAATTTTTATCCCCGGCCTTAAAAACGGCGACAAATATAAATTCGAAATAATTTCCAAAGCGGGAAGCCGCATACTTAAAAGCGACCCCTACGGTTTTTTCCACGAGCTGCGCCCGAGCACCGCTTCGCTTGTATGCGACATATCGGGGCACGAATGGAACGACGCGGGATGGATCGCCAACCGCAACAAAAAAAATCCGCTCGACGGGCCGGTTAATATTTACGAGGTGCACGCCGGTTCATGGAAGAGCGCAAGCAACGAAAACGGCCTCCCGTTTTTAAACTGGCCGCAGCTTTCGGCAGAGCTTGTGCCGTACGTAAAAGAAATGAATTACACGCACATAGAGTTAATGCCCGTCATGGAACACCCCTTCGACGCTTCCTGGGGTTATCAGGTGACGGGCTTTTTTGCGCCCACAAACCGTTTCGGGTTGCCGGACGACTTCATGACGTTCGTCGATACATGCCACCAAAACGGCATAGGCGTGATTATGGATTGGGTGCCGGCGCATTTCCCAAAGGACGCGCACGGGCTTTCGCGCTTCGACGGCACAGCTCTGTACGAGCCCGACGACCCGCTGCGCGCCGAACATCCCGACTGGGGCACGTTGATATTCAATTACGGGCGAAGAGAAGTAAAAAATTTTTTAATTGCGAGCGCCATCTTCTGGCTTGAAAAATATCACATCGACGGGCTGCGCGTGGACGCGGTCGCATCCATGCTCTACCTCGACTACGGCGACAGCCGCAAAAGCTGGATCCCCAACGCGCAGGGCGGGCGCGAAAATTGGGAAGCCGCAGAATTTTTAAAGCATATGAATTCTGTTATACACGGAAGATACCCGAACGTGATGATGATCGCGGAGGAGTCTACGGAATGGGAAGGCGTGACCCGCAGCGTCGAATCTAACGGGCTCGGCTTTTCGTTGAAGTGGAACATGGGCTGGATGAACGACTTCCTAAAATATATGAAGAAAGAACCCGTCCACAGACAGTACCACCATTCGTATTTAACGTTCGGGATGATGTACGCCTACACCGAAAGATTTATACTCGTGCTTTCGCACGACGAGGTCGTGCATATGAAAGGCGCGCTCGTAAATAAAATGCCGGGTGACATTTGGCAAAAGCTTGCCAACCTCCGAGTCGGCCTCATGTTTATGGCGGGGCATCCGGGTAAAAAATTAATATTTATGGGCGGAGAGATCGCCCAGTTCGAAGAGTGGAGCGAAGCGAAGAGCGTAAACTGGTTCCTGCTCGAATTTGAACACCACAGGCAGATGCAGCAGTTCAACAAGGAGCTTAACAAATTTTATCTTACCGAAAAATCATTGTGGTTCGACGAATTTAAAAGCGGAACCTTTTCCTGGATCGACTGCGACGACGCGGCGCGCAGCTTAATATCGTTCTACCGTTCTTACACAAAAACCGAAGGCAAAACCGAGTATCTGGTCTTTGTATGCAACTTCACTCCGGCCGCGTACGAAAACCACCGAATAGGCCTGCCCGCGCCGGGCGTTTATAAAGAAGTTTTTAACAGCGACGCAAAAAAATACGGGGGCAGCGGCGTGACCAACGACAAGCCCATAAATTCGGAAAAAGCCGCGTGCGACAAAAAGGCGAACAGCCTTGTCATGCGCGTCCCGCCACTCGGCGGCGCGGTCTTAAAATGGATGGGATGAACCGCGCCTGCGTTATCGTTTTGGACAGCGCGGGCATCGGCGAGTTGCCCGACGCGGCGGCGTACGGAGACAAAGGCTCGCACACGCTCGGCAACATACATAAGGCGGTCGGCGGCCTGCGCCTGCCTAACCTGTACGCGCTGGGGCTGGGCAATATAGAAAACAGCGGCCTGCCGTCTGTAACGCGGCCAAAAGCCGCGTACGGGCGCATGGCGGAAGTTACCCGAGCAAAAGATACCACGAGCGGGCACTGGGAACTTGCGGGGCTCGTAACGGAGCCGCCCTTCGCGACATTTCCGAACGGGCTGCCCGAATCATTTTTAACCAAATGGACAGCCAAATGCGGATTGCCCGGCTGGATCGGAAACGTCCCCGCTTCAGGCACCGAAATAATTATTAAATGCGGCGAAGA
>WRDG01000009.1 GCA_009783525.1 Defluviitaleaceae bacterium
AAAAAATCATCACATTGCGCTTTATCGTTTCAATTTTATTAATTGCGGCCTTGCTTGTCATTATCCCCGTAATAACCGTTTATTTGCTGACAGACGCTTACGACAGACAAATACGCGGCGAGACGTCGCGCGTTTCTTCGTCGATAAGCGAAACCGCCCGTTCGTTTACCGAAGGCGCATACAATTTATGCTACGAGCTCGCGGTCAACCCGAGCATCCTGTCCATGGACGCCGAAATTCAAACAAAAATTTTGGCAGACTGCATAAAACGCAACGAATACATCGAGCTGCTGTACATCACGGGCACCGACGGCATGCAGATATCGCGTTCGTCCGGCACGCCGGGCGACCGCAGCGAAAGGTTTTGGTTTTTGCAGATCATGCAGACGCGCAAGCCGTTCGTCTCAAAGTCATATTATTCCGTCACCACCGGAATGCCGTGCACCGCGATATTTATTCCGATGAACGTAAATTTTGAAATGACCGCGATTTTCGGCGCGGACATAAGCCTGGGCTCCATACAGCATCTTGCCGAAAGCTTCGCGAGCGAAGAAAGCGGACGCCATTCGTTTATAATCGACGGCGAGGGTGTTGTCATCGCTCACCCCGATCCTACATATCTCGAAACGCTCACTAATTTTAAATCGCTCATACGCACCGTTTCCGTTTTAGACGACGAAGGGAACTTTATCCGCAACCCGGACAATTCTGTTGCGACCAAAGAAGAAGAGTTTGCGGTAAGCGAAGAATTTAAAAACGTTATCGACCGCGTGATGGGCGGCGGCAGCGGACTCGAAATTGTCGAAAATAACGGTACCGTTTATTATATGAGCTACGAGCCTGTCAAACTGCCCGGCTATTCAGATTCGTGGTCCGTAATCACAATACAGGACAGAGCCATCGCCATGAACGTCGTTTCGCAGCTGATACTGCGCGTGTTCATAATAATCGGCTTGATTTTTTTAATTTTGACAGTCTTGATCGTCGGATTTTTCAAGTCGCTTACGCGGAACATGCGCTTTTTGGAAAACGCCCGCGCCGAAGCGGAAAGCGCCAACAAAAGCAAGACGCATTTTTTGGCGAACGTAAACCATGAAATCCGCACGCCTATGAACGCGGTCATAGGCATGGCGCATATAGGAAAAAATGCGTTTGATATAGAGCGGAAAAATTATTGCTTCGATAAAATTGAAAACGCATCGGTTCATCTGCTCGGAATCATTAACGACGTGCTCGACGTTTCTAACATCGAATCCGGCATGATGGAGCTTGCGAGCCGACCGTTCCTGTTCGCCGAAATGATGAAGACAGTAGAAAGCACGATTGTTTTTTTCATCGAGCAAAACAAACACCGCTTTTCGATCGTAATAGACGATGCGATCCCCAAAACGCTTATCGGCGACGACAAACGATTGACGCAGGCGATCCTAAACCTTTTGTCAAATGCGGTTAAGTTTACTCCCGAAGGCGGCAAGATCACTTTAAACGCTTCGCTCGAATATATCGAAGAAGAGTCGTGCTGCATTCGCGTGCGGGTAACTGATACGGGCATCGGCATCGCCGCAGAAAAAATCGACGTGCTGTTTAAATCCTTCGAGCAGGCGGACGGAGGCACCAGCCGCAGATACGGCGGCGCCGGGCTCGGGCTTTCAATTTTAAAATCCATTGTCGAAAAAATGGACGGAAAAATCGAAGTAGAATCGGAACCGGACAAAGGCTCAATGTTTTCTTTCACGGCGGTATTAAAGCACGGAGCCGCAACGGCAAACCGGATCATGGGCATACGCGAAGACGAAACATTCGAAGGGGACTACACGGGTCATACAATTTTACTGGCCGAAGATATAGAAATAAACAGAGAGATAGTGGCGGCGCTGCTCGAACCCGTTAACCTCGCCGTCGATTTTGCGGAAAACGGCGCGATAGCCCTTTCGATGTTCAAAAATAATCCTGATAGATACGACATGATTTTTATGGACATCCAAATGCCCGAAATGGACGGCTACGAAGCCACGCGATCAATAAGGGCGCTCGGACCGGATATTGCAAAAGCCGGCACAATTCCGATAATTGCCGTGTCCGCCAATATCCTCCGTGAAGACGTGGAGCAATGCTACGAAGCCGGAATGAACGGTCATGTAGGCAAGCCTGTAGATTTTTGCGAAATAATGACGCAAATTAAAAAATATATTCAATTATAGACAGGGGAGAGTGTTGACATGAAATCAGCGACAGCAATAAGTTACGAGTTGGACGACATCCTATACGCGGCGGACGAATTAACAGATCAAATAAAAGAAAGGATCGAGCTTGCAAAAAATTCCGTAGCGATTTTGCACGGGCAGCCCGATATGGAAATAGGCGAACTGTCGGCGGCTATAAGCGAAAGGCTCGGCTGCAGGGTTGTCGGCGGAACTACGGCGGCCGGCGCGCTGCTGACCAACGAAGGCTATCACGAGCTTGCCGTGGTACTGCATGTCTTTACCGACGACAACTGCTTGTTTGCCGCCGCGATAAGCGACTCAATGACAAACGATCCGGACAGCGAAATAAAAATTACCTACAGGCGCGCACTTTTAAACTTAAAAGAACAGGACCCGTCCGCAGAACCCAAAATGGTTATGTGCATGGCAACCATAGTGCCGAGCATAGCGACGGACAATATTTTGCAGTCCGTTTCAAACCTTTGCGGAGGCATGCCGGTGTTCGGATATAACGCGGGCGACGACTTCGAATTTTGCAAACAGCAGGTCTACCTCGACGGCGAGTCTGGCGGCGATAAAATCGTTATCATGCTTATGGCGGGAGACATAAGGCCGATTTTTCAAACCGCAAACCTCGCGGGAAAAAAAGCGCTCGAAAAAAGACTCGTCACCAAGTCGCGCGACAATGTCATCATCGAAATAGAAGGCAGGCCCGCGGCGGAGTACTTAAAAAATTTCCCGTTTATTAACGACGAAACAGTGACGCTGTTCAATTACCAATTTTTTGTGGAAATGCAGAACGACGCGTTTAACGACGGCATACCGGTATCGCGCGCGCTAAAATCTTACGACAGGGAAACGGGCGAAATAACATGCTTTGCCAATGTGCCCGAAAATTCTTACATCGGATTGCTTTATTGCGACGGCAACGACGTGGCGAACACAACCGAGCAGGGTTTAAAAGATTTTTTAAGGCAGCTTGACGAAGCGGCCGGCGGCTATAAATACACGGCGGTGCTTGCCGCGACATGCAGCCTTAGAAATATGTTTTTGACAGACATGAAAAAAACCGAAGGCGATTTGATAAAAAACATGATGCCTTCGGATTTAACTGTTTCGGGGCTGTACGTTTTCGGCGAAATGGCGCCCACGAGCGTCATGGAAAACAACAAGGCCGTCAACCGGTTCCACAACGCCACATTTACTCTGTGCGCATTTTAAACCATGCCCGACAAAGAATTGATCGTCGAGCTTAACGCATTAAAAAGGAAGTTCGCACGGCTCCAAAAAGAAAACGAAAACGTGATGCACCTGTATAAGCAGGCGGCTTCTTTGCGCGACTTCAACGAAAAGGCAAAAGAAATTCAAATTCAATATAATCAAATGCTGCGCGAGAATTGCCCCGACGAAATTTATCTGCTCGACATGAATTTTTGCGTTTTGATCTGCACATATCCCGCAAAAGAGAGGTTCAAACGCGACATAACCGGCGAGCCCTTTTTATCATTGACGGAAGAAAGCTTCGGAAACAATTTTATGCGCGAGCTCAGCTCCCATTTGCTGAGGCATTTCGAATCATATAAAAACACAACTCAAAAGGAACCCGCGCAAAAAGGCCATTGCCATCTTGAAGCCGACGGCGGGCAAAAATTTTTTTATTCGGTAAACATTTCGCCGGCCTACGGTATTTCCGGCGAGCTTGCGGGAGTAGTCGTCCTGATACACGACAACACCGAAATGAACAACGCGAATATCCGCGCCGAGGCCGCGACCCGCGCAAAAAGCAATTTTTTGGCGAACATGAGCCACGAAATACGCACGCCGCTTAACGCCATAGTCGGCATGACAAACATCGGAATGACTACGCCGGACCCCGACCGGAAGGCGTACTGCTTCAACAGGATAAGC
This sequence comes from Defluviitaleaceae bacterium, assembly GCA_009783525.1. Classification (GTDB taxonomy): domain Bacteria; phylum Bacillota; class Clostridia; order Lachnospirales; family WQUN01; genus WRDG01. Next base: position 4,113 of record WRDG01000009.1, read on the forward strand.
GACGCGAGCAATCATTTGCTCGGGATCATCAACGATATTTTAGACATGTCAAAAATTGAGTCGGGCAGGTTTGAGCTTTCGCCCTGCGAATTCGATTTTGAAAAACTCCTGCATAATATAATCAACGTGATAACGTTCCGCGCAGACGAGCATAAACAAAAGCTGCTGATGTCGTGCGACAAGAGGATACCCAACAACTTGATTTGCGACGACCAGCGTTTGTCGCAGGTAATTACCAACCTGCTCGGCAACGCTTTAAAGTTTACGCCGGACGGCGGTTCGGTTTCGGTAAACGCGGAGCTGCTCGGCGAAAAAGGAAACGTCTGCGAAATACAGGTCAACGTGACGGACACAGGCATCGGCATAAGCGCGGAGCAGCAGGAACGGCTGTTCGTTTCGTTCCAGCAGGCCGAAGCGACCACCGCGCGAAAATTCGGAGGCACGGGTCTCGGGTTGATCATTTCAAAAAATATTGTCGAAATGATGGGCGGGCGTATTTGGATCGTTTCGGAGCTTGGCATGGGCGCGACGTTTTCGTTCACGTTTAAAGCCGAGCGCGCAGGCGGGGTGCATTACGAGCCGCTGCAGAACGAAAGCGTGAAAGAGGATCTCACCGAAAAATTTTCCGGCTGCCGCCTGCTGCTTGCGGAGGACGTCGAAATAAACCGCGAAATAGTTGCGGCTATTTTGGAACCGACGAAAATCCAAATCGATTTTGCGGAAAACGGACTGGAAGCGGTTAAAATGTTCAGCGAAGCTGAAGACGCTTACGATATGATTTTTATGGATTTGCAAATGCCTGAAATGGACGGCTACGAAGCGACGCGGAAAATCCGCGCGATCGGTTCGCACCGCGCGGCCGCCGTACCGATAATCGCGATGACCGCAAACGTTTTCCGCGAAGACGTGGAGCGCTGCATCGAGTCCGGCATGAACGGGCACATAGGCAAGCCGCTCGATTTCGACGAAGTGATTGAACAGATGGAAAAATATATTTAAAACCGCGCGAGCGGTTTTTTTTTTACGCCATTTTTGTAAGCCACAGCAACACGCTGTACGCGGCTAAAATTATTATCGCGGCCGCGTCCCTGCCGCGCAGCTTCATGACCTTCATTTTTGTCCGACCCGTGTCGCCGCGGTAGCAGCGCGCGTCCATTGCGACCGCGAGCTCGTCCGCGCGGCGGAAGGCCGATACGAACAGCGGCACAAGCAGCGGTATCAGGTTTTTTGCGCGCTTCATTATGCTACCAGTGACAAAATCCGCGCCGCGCGCCGTTTGCGCCTTAATTATTTTGTCCGTTTCCTCAAGGAGCGTCGGAATAAAACGCAGCGCGATTGTCATCATCATGGCGATTTCGTGCGTCGGGACCTTTATTTTTTTTAGCGGCTTCAATAAATATTCGAGGGCGTCGGTCAACTGTATGGGCGAAGTGGTCAGAGTCATTACCGATGAAGCGGTTATGAGCAGCGCGAGGCGTATAACCATTCGCGCGGCGGTTATTGCGCCCTCGTACGATATACGGATAAACTGCCACTCCAATAAAACTGTCTCGCCCGGATTGAAAAAAATATTGAAAACCGCCGCGAACACTATAATAAATAAAATCGATCTGATGCCGCGCAGCAGCAGCCTCGGCGGCACGCCGGACAAAACGATCACCGCCGACAGCAATATAAACGCAGCAAGGTATCCGTAAAAATTATCCGCATAAAAAAGCGAGACTATAAAAAAAAACGTGCCGGCGAGCTTCACGCGGGCGTCCAATGCGTGTATCACCGAATCGCCCGGATAAAATTGTCCTATCGTGAGTTTAATGTTCATACAATTTTTTTATGGCTTGCGCAGCCGCTTCCGCGGTAAAAATATTCTGCGGCAAATCCGCGCCGCGTTTTATCAGCTCGCGCAGCAGCAAATAAACTTGCGGCACCGCCAATCCTATTTTTGCCAATTTATCCGCTTCGCGGAAAACTTCCGCGGGGCTGCCCGAAAATTCGATGCGCCCGTTGTTCATTACAAAAATAATGTCCGCCAGCCGCGCCACGTCATCCATGCCGTGCGAAACCAAAATGACTGTGTTGCCCGCCGATTCGTGCATTTTTTTTATCTGCCCCAAAATTTCGTTTTTGCCGCGCGGATCAAGCCCCGCCGTAGGTTCGTCAAGAATTAAAACTTCGGGCTTCATTGCAAGCACGCCCGCAATGGCGGCCCTTCTTTTTTGCCCGCCCGACAATTCGAACGGCGAAAGCTGCGCGGCTTCTTTCGGCAGCCCCACCCATTCGAGCGCTTCCGCGACCCTGCGCGAAACCTCGTCCGAAGAAAGCCCCATATTTTGCGGCCCGAATGCGATGTCTTTTTGTACGGTCGTTTCAAACAGCTGATGCTCCGGATATTGAAATACGAGCCCGACTTTTTCGCGCAGCCGCTTCCGCTTTTTTTTATCTGCCGCGAACAGGTCTTCGCCGTCAAGCCATACTTTTCCCGACGTGGGTTCAAGCAGCGCGTTAAAGTGCTGTATGAGCGTGCTCTTGCCCGAGCCCGTGTGCCCTATTACGCCCGCGAACGCGCCCTTCGGCACCGACATTGTAATGCCGTCCAGCGCTTTTTTTTCGAAGACCGTCCCCCGCTGGTATATATGGGTCAAATTTTCTGCTGCAAGTATCATAACTTTAACGCGGCGGTCAATTCAAAAAGCATTTCGCCGACGGTGAGCACGCCGCGAGATACCGGCACACCGAGATCTGCGAGCTCATGAGCGAGCGCAGTCATATGCGGGACGTCCAAACCCAGTTCCCTTAATTTTTTGCTTTGCCCGAATATCTCGCGCGGACTGCCGTCCATTTCAATCACGCCTTCGTTCATAACGAACACGCGGTTCGCAATAACTACCTCTTCCATAAAATGAGTTATCAAAATAATTGTTATCCCCTCGCCGTTAAGCGCGGCAACGGTTTCCAAAACTTCGCTGCGCCCCAAAGGGTCAAGCATGGCAGTCGCTTCGTCGAACACAATACAGTCGGGCCGCATGGCAAGCACGCCCGCTATTGCCACGCGCTGCTTTTGCCCGCCCGAAAGAATATGCGGCGCAGCCTTGGCAAAGTCCGCCATCCGCACGGCGGCAAGCGATCCGTCCACTCTGCGGCGTATTTCGCCGGGCTCCACGCCGAGGTTTTCCGGCCCGAACGCGACGTCTTCTTCCACAACCGAAGCGATGATCTGGTTGTCCGGGTTTTGAAAAACCATTCCGGTGCTTTTGCGCACCTGCCAAATATTTTCCTCTTTTGACGTTGCCGCGCCGTTTACCCAAAGCGTGCCGGAGGTGGGCGAAAGCAGCGCGTTGAGGTGCTTGGCGAACGTGCTCTTGCCCGAACCGTTACGCCCTACAACCGCAACGAACTCACCCTTCTGTATTTCGGCATCGACGCCGTTTAAGGCGACATAATTAGCCGGCGCGCTGTCCTCTTCGGCCGTTTGCGTGTATTCGAAATAAATTTGCTCCGCTTTAAACATAAAAAAACTCCCCCGACAAACAACGGGGAGATTATCATCTTTTCATTCGGCGGGCAATAATTTATACGCCTATTATTTTTTTGCGGCATATATCCTATTACTCCGGCACTTAAATATAGCAATTTCGTACGGCTATTTTCGCGCCGCATTTCGTCAACTCATTCTTGCGTACTGCTTGAGTACGCGGCGGTTTCGTTTCCTTATTCGGCACAAAAATATCGCGTACGCCTCTTGCTATATTTAATTGCCGGAGTAATATAATGCGAATAAAAAAACGGAGCCGTTACGAATGAAAAAAATTATTTTATTTTTATTGCCGCTCGTTTTCGTTTTGACTTCGTGCGGAAAAAAAACCGACGAAAAAAATAACGGCGGCGCCTTTAACGGCAGCCGCAACGATATTATTGTGCAAATGGGCGAGCAGATTCTCAATGTCGTAATTCCCGGCGGGCCCGAATGGTACGCGGTCTTTGCAGACTTTTCGAAATCCTTTACGAAAATTTATCCGAACATAACGGTCGAGTTCATAAGACAGGACGGATATTATTCTTTGGGCAATTATTTTAAGCGCGACGAAGATCTGCGCGGCGAATACGAATATGCGGTGTACGGGATGCTGTCCGGCTCGGATCCGCCCGACATGTTCATGGCGCCGCGGACATACCTGCCCTACAGCGATTTTTTTTATGAATATTTAGCGGATTTTTATCAAATAATTTACGGCGACAATCTGTTTGATCCCGCCGATTATTTTATGAACGCCGTCGACGCTTATTCGGCCGGCGGGAAGCTGTTCGAATTCCCAATCAATTTTAATTTTAGATACATAGCGGTAAACGCTTCGATGCCCCAAAGTTTAACAGACGAATTCGAAAAAAAAGATTTTGCCGATTGGTTTTGGCTTTTGGATATTTACGACAGCGGCTACGGAACATTGGACGGAAGGTATTGGAACGTTTACCCCGGTTTTTTTTACGACGACGCCGTCGCCTATACCGCAAGCGCGTTTTTGGATTACATCGAGGGTTCGGGCCGGCTTGACGACATCGCATACAACGAGCTGCTGCTGCGGGCGATGCTTGAGCCCGAGCTTACCGAAGCCTGGCAAAGTTTAAGCGGCGCGACGCCCCGTGACGAAAAATTGCTGCGTGAAAATTATATGTTCGCAAAACTCGCGCATGACGCCTGGCAGTTTTTGTTTCCCGCCGAAACAGGCGGCGGCCACGAATTTATTCACCCCGTCCCCTTCGCCGACGAACACGGCCGCCTGCTGCTGCTGCAGGATCGTTATTCCGTAAATTTTTGCATAAGCGAGCAGTCGCAAAAAAAAGAGCTCGCATGGGAATTTATCAAGCACACCATGACGCCGGAAGCGAACGGCTACGGCGAAATTTATAGGGAGCTGCCGCACATAAAGCCCCTGCTGACGGGCGGATCAATATACAAACCCACTTACATGGCAGTGTACGACCGCCAAATAAAAAGCCGCCTCGAAAAGCTGGCGGCTGATCCCTACAACATGAAATACGCGGGCGACACGGAAAGCCTCCGCGCCGTTATCGAAAAACAAATGGATCAAATCTCTTCAATGACCGCGCGCGTTATTCCGTTTTACGCTTCGGTTAACAAAAAAATTTATGCGTTTAAAACGCGCGGCTCGAGCGAGGACGAGCCGACGGGCGGCCTGCCGTTTTTAATTTACGCGGAGCTCGCATCCATGTACGGCAAGGAGCGTCTGCTGCCGTTTTGGCCCCTGCCCGCGGGCTTCACGTTTAATTTTGAACTGTGGGCGCTCGAATCGGTCAATTGAACACAGAAACTCCAACGGAGTTTCTTCCTTACGATCTGCCGCCGTTGTGCGGCAATATTTTCAAACGAATTATTTTATGCGAATATAATTAATAAAAACACCGCAGCTAAAACTATGACGGAAGCCGACGCAAAAATAAACGTCATGCATCCGCCGCCGTAATGCCTGTGCGGCATATGCCCCCAGCCGCCCCTGCGCGGATGGAAGTGCGGCCGAAACATCGGCCTCGGCCTGTAGACCGGCCGCGTCACTATAACGGGCCTTGGCCTGTACACCGCCCTCGGCGGCGACCTGTACCCGCCTCCAAACCCCGCAGACGGCCGCGACCCCAGCCCGCCGCCGCGCGATATGCCGCCGCCGCCCATCCGTCCGCCGGAAAAACTTCTGCCGCCGCCGCCGTAGCTTCTTCCTCCGCCGCCCATTCCGCGGCCTCCGCCTCTGCCCATATCGTCACCTCATAGATAATTTTTCGAAAAACCGCCGCAGCCGAATGGCTGCGGCGGTTTATTCCGCGTTCAGTTCAAACCGAGCTGCGTTTTCATCACTGCCAATTCGTCCGCGACGGATTCGTCCGTGTCGGCGGATTTATATTTTTCTTCGAGGGCTATCGCTTCGTCTACCGGCTGAGAATCCAGCTCGGCCCTGGCGTTCGCCTCGTCGAGCATACGGTTCGCCTTTTCTTCCATTCTGGCGAACGCGCCCTGAGCTCCGCCTGCTTTGTCTGTTTCGGCTCCTATGGCGTTTATCCTGTCCTGCGTGCGCGCGACGGCAACCTTGGCTTTAATCGCCTGACGCTTTTGGTTGAGCGTGTTTATGTCGCGCACAAGTTTGTCGTGCATCTGCCTCATCTTTATTGCGTTTTCGTGCGCTACGGCGTACGACATGTGCAGGCCCGCGCCGATTGCTTCCGTCTCCTGCTTTTTCTTGAGGAAAATCTTGGCGTCTTCTTCGTTGCCCGCGACCAGTGCGCGTTTGGCAAGATCCTGGTATTTGCTCACTTCGCGGACATTTTCGTCGACAAGCCTTTTAGTCCGGCTTTCTTCCGCCATTACGCCCGCGGTTTCGCTTTTGACCTGGGCCAGATCCGCCGCCATTTTTCTGAGGTACTGATCGACCATCTTTGCGGGGTCTTCCGCCCTGTCGAGCAATGCGTTCACATTCGACGCGACGATGTCTTTAAACCTGGATAATATACCCATTTTTATTCCTCCTTTGTATCATTTTCATTTTTATTCTTCTTTCCTATTTTTTTACGTGTCGTTCCCGAACGTTTCAAGCGGCGTGTTTAGTATGCGCTCTGTTTCTTCGGCTTCTCTTGCCCGTTCGTCCTGCTTGCGTTTCCACCACAGGAAAAGCACGACGATTATAACGACCGCGCCGATTACGACCCATACGATTATCCACGGCGAGCGGGTAACTGACATAATGCGGTTGCCCGCGTCGTTAAACGCTTTGCTGAAATATTCTTCGTCTGTAAGGTTTTTGTCGAAATAATAACGGTCGATATAGCTGAATAAAATGTCCCTCGCCTCCGCGTCAATTACTGCTGAGGCCTGCGTCCCGTTCAAAATCCATCGGTAGGTCACTTCGTTGTATTCAAAAAACAGCAGCAGAAGATGCGCCTCGTCGTCAAACAAACTGTCATACAAATCGTTCATGAAGATTTCCGCGTCGCGGTCGGTGGGATAATTCGTGCCGTTTACCGTGTCCGTTATGTAAAGGTATGGCTGCACTCCGGTTTTATTGTAAAAATTTTTCATCCCCGCTGTGAGTCTCGTCGAATTTGAAATCCAGCCGAGCCTGTCGGTGTAATAACCGGTTTCTCTTGCGCTTCCGCGCGGCAGCGGTGTTCGTTTTTGCGTCGAACGGACGATCTGCGTTTGCGAAACGCCGGCGTAAGTCGAGCCGGTGCTCGCAACACCCCAGTTAACATAGGTGAGCGACGAAAAAACGACCGTAATAAAAAGAACAGCGACAACGGCCGCAACCATAGAAAAACATCCGCACCCGCCGTAGCGTCTGCGCGGCATGTAACCCCAGCCGCCTATGCGCGGATGAAAATGCGGCCTGAACATCGGCCTCGGACGGTAAACCGGCCTCGGACGGTAATAACCCCCAAACCCCGCCGACGGACGCGAACCCAGCCCGCCGCCGCGCGATATGCCGCCGCCCATTCTTCCTCCCGAAAAACTTCTGCCGCCTCCTCCGAAGCTTCTGCCGCCTCCGCCCATTCCGCGGCCGCCCGATCTGCCCATGACGCCACCCCTGTCAAATATTTTTTATTTTTTTTTTATCCGAGCCATTCTTTTTTTGCGTCCATATAGTAGCAGAACGTCCCGTACGAAATATCCGGCGGTATAAAATGGTCTATGTACGGAATAAACGCGCCGTCTTTTAAAATGGGTGCGAGGCGTTTTATTTCTTCTTTTACGCCCGCCGTGCCTTCCGACGAAAATTTCCGTTTGTCAATGCCGCCCTTTAAAGCCAGATGCGGATACTCTTTGCGCAAACGAACCGGATCGCTGCCCGCCGCAATCTCGCAGGGATATATCCCGTCCATCCCGCCCGGTTTAAGCAGCGGCATGATTTTGTCTATGCATCCGTCGCAGTCCATCATTATTAATTTTGCGCCGCCGGCGCGGAAGCAATCCGTCATTTGCTTATAGCGCGGAACCATGTGTTTTTCCATAAATTCCGGCGAAACGAGCGGCGCGGTTTTGTACGCCATGTCTTCCCATATTTGGACATAGTCGATCGCTTGAGTTTTAAACGCCCGCCGGTAGAGATCCGCAGCCATTTCAACGCGGCTGTCCAATATTTTTTCGACGAGCCCCGGGTCGTCGTATATGGCGATGCAAAAATTTTCCAAACCCATCAGGTCGCGCCCGAACCCGAACAGCCCCGTGAAGTTTACCCCGCGCGGCTCGGCGTCGGTTTCGCGGCGCAGCAGGTCGCTCTCAAAATGATCCGCGTATCTGCCGGGCTCGTTTGGATCGAGCATCGGCGTTATTTTTTCGAAATCCGCTTCAGTTTCGACCGCGAATTTATAAAACTGCGGAATGCTCGCGTTTTTTTTGCCACGTTTCAATCGGTTGCCTATGGAGTCCGCTATTATTTCCCATTCGTCCGTCTGCGTCTCTGTGTGCCAGTCGGGCGGCGGGTAAACGCCGCAGTTAATCGGCATCCAGTCCATATTGAAACTTTTGTCCATGCCGAAGCGTTTGTGCAGCGAATGTAAGTCCGTCACGGATCCGTCGAGGCCTTCGGTGTGCCAGCGGGCAATCGTCTCCGGCCAAACGCCGAGCTCCATGTTGGGAATGCGGTCAACCTTTTGGAAAGTGAGGCATTTGATGTAGCGTTCTCTTTGCGTCATGTTTTTTCCTTTCGAGCCGCACATAACGGCATGTTGATAAAACGTCCGCGCTTTTTTGCAACTGGATTTATTCTGCCTTTGTCAGCTTTGACAAATGCGCCATAAATTTTTTAAGGCCCGAACCCGGGAACGAAACCGATACCTCGTAGTCCGCGCCCGCCGGCCGTATCGCTGTTACGGTTCCCACGCCGTACTTCGCCTGGCGCACATTGTCGCCCACCAAAAAATCAAGCGGCTTGTCCTTGGGCGCGGGGAGGTCGGGTATCGAATATGCCTCGCGTTTTGGAACCGGTACGAACGGAGCCGGTTTTTTTACGTTGTTGGTAAAAAAAGTACGGCTGGTTTTATTCGGATCACGGGTTACCGTTTCAATGAATGTTCTCGGAATTTCTTTATAGAAGCGGCTGACGGCGTTGGCGCATGTTTCGCCGAACTGCATGCGCGACTGCGCCGAAATGAGGTACAGTTTCTGCTTGGCCCGCGTGAAGCCGACGTAGCAGAGCCTGCGTTCTTCCTGCAAAGCGTTCGCGTCCGCGCTCGCCGCGCTCCGGTAAGCCGGAAACAAATTTTCTTCAAAGCCCGTGATAAACACGCACGGAAATTCCAAACCCTTCGAACTGTGCATCGTCATAAGAGAAACGGCTTCCGTTTGCCCCGCCGTCCTGTCAGTGTCCGCCACGAGCGCCACGTCCTCCAAAAACGCCGCAAGCGACTTGTCCTCAGAATTGGATTCGAACTCGAATGCTTTAGAAACAAGCTCCTTGACGTTTTCCATCCTGCTGTAGCCTTCGTCCGTGCCGTCCGAAAGCATTTCCATATATTTTGTTTCTTCGAGTATGAACTGCAATAGCTCCGTCACAGTTTTTTCACGGGCCTGCGTCTCGCAGCCGTCCATAAAATCCGCAAACGACCTCACCGCGTTAACCGCGCGCGTGCTCAATCCGAGCACCGAATCCGCACGCCTGACACATTCCGAAAACGGGACGCCTTCGACCGCGCAGAAGCCGTTTAGAAGCGAAACCGTCTTGCCGCCTATCCCGCGCCTCGGGACGTTGATTATGCGGTTATAGGCGATGTCGTCCTTCGGGTTTGCGATCGCTTTTAAATACGCGAGCATGTCCTTGACTTCCATGCGTTCGTAAAAGCGCGTGCCGCCGTACAATCTGTACGGTATGCCAGCCATTACGAAATGATCCTCTATCGCGCGCGACTGCGCGTTGTTGCGGTACAGAACCGCGAAGTCGTCGAGCCGCTTGCCGCTTGCCGCGATCGTTTCCGCAATAAAAGCGGCTTCGTCGCGCTCGTCGCGGGCCTTGCAGTATTGAAGCTTGTCGCCCGGCGGGTTTTCGGTCCAAAGCGTTTTCGCCGTCCGGTCCGAATTATTTTTTATGACCGCGTTGGCGGCGTTTAAGACTGTTTGCGTCGATCTGTAGTTCTGCTCCAGCTTGATAACCGTCGTGTTGGGAAAATCTTCTTCAAAGTTTAAAATGTTTTTTATGTTTGCGCCGCGCCATCCGTAAATGCTCTGGTCGTCGTCGCCTACAACGCACAGGTTGCCCGTACCGCCCGCGAGCATTGCCGCGAGCCGGTACTGCGCGTTGTTGGTGTCCTGGTATTCGTCCACCATCACATAATGGAAACGCTCCTGATATTTTGCCAAAGTGTGCGGGAAGCTGTCGAACAGCTCCACCGTTTTATATATAAGGTCGTCGAAGTCAAGCGCGTTCATTGCTCGAAGTTTTTCCTGATACATCGTGTACACTTCCGCTATGCGGCTCATTCTGTATTCGCCCGAAGATTCTTTCGCGAACAGCTCCGGGCTGACAAGCTCGTTTTTTTGTCCGCTTATGACCGACGCCACCTGCCGCGGGTTGTACTGTTTGTCGTCGAGGTCGCATTCGGCGATGCAGTTTTTAATAAGGCGTTCGCTGTCGGCCTGGTCAAAAATTGAAAACTCGCTGCCGTAGCCCAGTTGGTTTATCTCGCGCCGCAGCAGGCGCACGCATGTCGAATGGAACGTCGCCACCCATACCTTGTCGCCGTTTGCAGCCACAGAATTTACGCGCTCGCGCATCTCGTTCGCGGCCTTGTTAGTGAACGTGATCGCAAGAATGTTGTAAGGGCTTACGCCCCTGTCGATCAAATACGCGGCGCGGTACGTGAGCACGCGCGTCTTGCCCGAGCCCGCGCCCGCGAATATGAGCAGCGGCCCCCGCGTGTGCATGACCGCCTCGCGCTGCGCCGGGTTTAGCGAGTCGAGATATTCAGGTTCTTTCGCCATAAAAATATCACCGTAAAAAAAATTTGTAGTTTTTGTATTATAGCAAAAGCAAATTTTTTTACATAGCTTGCGCCGCCGATCCGAATTGAATTTCGTCCGCGCATTTGTTATTTTGATTCCGGATTTTTTTTCGGGAGGCGGATCATGGCAAGCAAAACAGTTTTGGTCACGGGCGCGGACAGAGGCTTCGGCTTGCGTGTCGCGCAAGAATTTTTACGCGGCGGCTACACCGTGTTCGCGGGCAAATTTTTAGACGGCTTCGAACTGATAGACCGCGAGGCGGAGGCGAACCCGGGACGTTTTATCACGGTACGCCTCGACGTAGAAAGCAGGGACTCGATACTCGCCATGCGCGACGAAGTTGCGCGCCACACCGACCGCATCGACGTGTTCGTCTCCAACGCTGCGTTCATGGGCGGGGGGCCGGGCGGAATGCCGCCGCCGGATTTAAAAGAGAGCCTTATCGACGTGCCCCTCGCCGAAAAATCCGTGCGCGTAAACGCGCTCGGCGCGCTGCTTTGCACTGAGGCGCTGCTGCCGCTTATGCAGACCGGCATGAAACGCCTTTGCTATGTTTCAAGCGAAGTCGCATCCATAAACCAAATGATGCGCGACAACGGCTTCCGTTATCCTATGAGCAAGACCGCGCTCAACATGGCCGTGCGCATGCTGCACAACTCGCTGCACGGCGAGGGCTTTACGTTTCGATTGTATCATCCCGGCCCCATGCGGCGCATGGCGTCCGACGGCGGCTTAAGCGGCGAAGCCGATCCAAAGACCGACCCGAGCTATTCGGCGGGGCTGGCGTTTCCTTTTTTTACCGGGGACAGACCCGACGAGGACAGGCTCGTGATGGTAGACTTTTTGGGTTACGTTTGGCCGTTTTAAAAACGAAAGGAGTTCGTATGGTCGCATATTTTACAGACATTTCGTCCGGGTTCGCGGTTCGGCTGGCGGACGAGTTTGAAAAAAGCGGCGTTGCCGTAACCGGCGGTGTGCCGAACGGGCCAGTCGACCTGTTTGTATCAACCGAAAACGAACGCGCAAAAAATGATTTTTTTTCTGTCTCAAGCGGAATCGACCCCGACGCCATTATGGACGCCGTGCGGCGGCATGTTTCCGAGCCGCTTAAAAAACTCGAAGAGGTTTTGCCGTATCTCGAACGCGGCGGGCTCAAGCGGATCTGCTTTTTGTCCGGCGCTTCCGCGAGCGTGAACATGAATGCGGAAACATCCGGCTACGGTTACAACATGTCAAAGGCGGCGCTGCACAACGCGCTCATGATCATCAAGAACAGGCTCGGCAAAGAGGGCTACACGTTCCGCCTTTACGACCCGATGGCAAACAGCCTGCCGCACACCGCGGCCGATTATTTTTTAAAGGGACTGGGCAAACAGCACGGCAACGAAATCTACGGGCAAAACGAAGAAAGGCGGCTGACGCTCCGCGACGCGCTCGGACGCGAATGGCCGTGGTAAACCGCCGGTATTACGCCGGGATAAATTTCGGGCTCGAGCCCGCGGCGGCAAACATCATGCGCCGAAGCGGAGCGGAAATTATCGAAGTTACGGAAAGCGCAATAATTTTTACCGCTCCGGAACAATTGGCCGAGCATTTTGAATGTATTTGCACGAATATCTTTTTAGTGTTTGCGCAATACGACTCCGTTAACATAAACGAAGCGGTAAAGGCGGCGGCAAAAAATTTCCGCGGCCCGCAGGCAAAAGCCGCGGGAACGTTCCGCCTTGTCGCCATGGACTGCGGGAGGCTCCGCGCCGTCGAGCCGAACATTTTTAACGAAGCCGAAAAAAAAATTTCCGCTTTAACGGGTCTCGCGGTTAACCGCGCCAATCCCGGCACAGAAATTTGGGTAAAACGGCACAACAACGGGGCCGTTTTTTTTATGCGGCGGCTTCACAAGCGCAGGCCCTATGAAAAAACTCTGCACAGGGGCGAGCTCAGACCGGACGTCGCGCATATAATGCTGCACGCGGCAAGCGTTTCACCCGGCGATAAAAATTATGTTTTGGTCGACATGTTCGGCGGCTGGGGAGCGATTGCCGGCGCGGCTATAAAAAACGGAGGCTTCGCAAAAATTTTTACGGGCGACGCGAGCCGCGAATGCGCGGACCACATGCGGAAACGTTTCGCCGGGCATCCCTCCTGCGAGGTGCGCGAGTGGGACGCGGCGCGCCTGCCGCTGCCCGACGCTTCGGCGGACGCGGCAGTTACCGACCCTCCGTGGGGGGCGCACGAAAAAATCGACGCGCAGGCGTTTTACTTCCGCTTCGTCCGCGAAGCCGCGCGCATATTAAAGACTGACGGCGCGCTCGTGTTCCTGTCGTCGCAGGCCGAAGCCGCGCGGTCCGCGCTAAATTTTTTTAACTTCATTTTTGAAACCGCGCCTATAAAAATAAACGGCAGGGAGACAGTCATGTACTGCGCGCGCTTTGACAATTCAAAACAAATTGACATTGCCGTCCGCAAAATCTAAAATCGAAAATAAAAATCTGGGGGAATAAAATTGGCAAGCTTACCCGTGGCACTCACACTCTATACCGTCCGCGACTTCATGGAGCAGGATGCGGCCGGCACATTAAAAAAAGTAAAGGCGATGGGCTACGATTACGTCGAACTCGGCGGCTTTTACGGCATGACCAAAGAAGATTTTAAAGCGGCGCTCGACGCCAACGGTTTAAAAGCGGTTTCCGCGCATGTCGGCATCCACGACATGATGGGCGGCAAAGCGCAGGCGACCGCGGACGACTACGCGTACATCGGCCTGCAATTCATGGCGATCCCCTACATGCCGGACGAGCTCCGCCCCGGCCGCCCGGGCTTCGCGGAAGCCGAAGCGACCATCCGCTCGTTCGCAAAACTCTGCAAAGAAAAAGGAATCACATTGATGTACCACAACCACGACTTCGAATACGAAGTAATGCCCGACGGCCGCTTCCAAATCGATTACCTTTACGACGTGATCCCCGCCGACATTTTGCAAACACAGTTCGACACCTGCTGGGTCAAAGTCGCGGGCCAGGATCCGGCGGCTTACATCCGCAAGTACGCGGGGCGCTGCCCGGTCGTCCACTTAAAAGACTTTTTTAAAGAAGGCGCGACCGCCGACATGTACGAGCTTCTCGGCGACGAGGACACTAAAGGGATCAAGCCGAAAGGATTTTTCGAATTCAGGCCGCTCGGCAGCGGGATGCAAAATTTCCCGCCGATACTCGAAGCCGCCGTGGAGTCCGGCGCGAAATGGGTTGTGGTCGAGCAGGATTCGTCAAACGACCGCACGTCGCTTGAAGCCGCGCAAATGAGCAGGGAATATTTAAAAAGTTTGGGCTGGTAAAAAACGAAAACAAAACGGGCCGTCGCGAGACGGCCCGTTTTTAAATTACTCCGGCATTTAAATATCGCAATTTCGTACGGTTATTTTCGCGCCGCACTTCACACGGAAACTCCGATGGAGTTTCTTCTTTTTTTTTGCCTGCCACTCTTAAATCAATGCCTCATGTCAAATTCCGTTCATTACCGCCAAAAATATTGCCGCACTTAAATCAATGCTGCGTGCGCTTTATCAAAGCGTTTTTACTGTAAGTTCGTCGCCTTTGTTCAAACCCGCGGCGGTAACAATTTTTTTAATTCCCGGGAATAAATCGAAATAATTGTCCGACAATTGCAGTCCGTCTGCGTCCGATTCAAAATGCACGCCCTGCGCGAAAACGGGCGACATCAGCGTGACGACGGCGCATCCGTTTTTACATTCGGTTTCCGTTTTAATTTCGCCTTTTGCCGTTTGCAGCCGCCTGCGGTCGTGCTTGCGCAAAAAAGCGGGCTCGATTAAATCACAGTCCGCAACTGCGGCAAACAATCCGCGAACGTAGTCTTCGTCCGGCAGCGCGGCTTCGTATACAACCGTCCGCGATCGCGCCGGCAAAACGATACCGACGCTTTGCATTTTCGGCTCGCTTCCGTCAAGCGGCATGTATCCGACCCGCAAAGCGCAGCGTATTTCGTCCGGCGTGTCGTTGCAGCCCGCAACCTTTACCGCGCCGTCTTTTTCCCGCAGTATGAGGCGCACGGGCGCGAACGCACGCTTGACGCCGAAGAACGAAATCTTGCGGCGCAAATAATAGTCGATTATCGTCCAGCCGACTTCGCCCCATGTGTCGTTGTACATCCAAAACAACGCGCCCGCGCAGTAGTTTTTAAAACGCAG
>WRDG01000010.1 GCA_009783525.1 Defluviitaleaceae bacterium
CTATGCGGTATTCGAAATTTTTATGGACTGTGTATATTTCGGGCTGCACGTTGTTAAGGCTGAGCCTGCCCGTTCTCCTTTTGCGATCCACCGCTTCAGCAAGCGCGTCTTCAAACTTAATGTCTTTGGATTTAAAACCGGGAACGTCTGCGTTGGCAATGTTGTTGGCCAAAACATCGTTGCGAAGAGCCGACGCCTGAAGCGCCGCACCCAATACATCCGCCTGCACGAATAATTTATTAAACACGTTCGTTTTTACCTCCCGCGGGCCGCAAAAACTGCTAAGTTAGCAAAAAACGTAAACAATAATTGTTTTCAATTATTTCAAACGGATTATAAAGCAAATAAATTTTTGTGTCTATACAATTATTTTTTTCATGATTTCTCCGACGCTGCCTCTCAGCAAAATATCTGCGGCGCCGTCCATTTGAGTGGGGCTGCGGTTGATAAGCGCCAACGATTTGCCTTTGAAGTATCTGACGAGCGCGGCTGCGGGGTAAACGGAAAGCGACGTGCCGGCTATTATGAGCGCGTCGGCTCTGCCGATACGGCGCACCGCTTCGCTTAAGCAGGCGTTGTCGAGCTGCTCGCCGTACATGACCACGTCCGGCCTCGCATATGCGCCGCAGGAACAGACCGGCGGGCGCGGCAAAAAACCAAGCGCGAAAGCGAGCCCGTATTTTGCGCCGCATTTTTCGCAATAATACCTCGCCGCGCTGCCGTGAAGCTCGATTACGTTTTTGCTTCCCGCGCGCTGGTGCAGTCCGTCGATGTTTTGCGTGACGACGGCGTCGATCCTGCCCGCGTCTTCAAGTTCGGCGAGTTTTTTGTGCGCCGCGTTGGGCTCGGCGTTCAAATTAATTAAATTGGAAAAAAAATATCCGTAAAAAATTTCCGGGTATGACCGGAAAAAATCTATATGAAGTATTTCTTCGGGCTTAACCTATTTTTCGTTTCCGTCCGCTTTTTTTGAGTAAAGGCCGTCCGCGCTTCTAAAGTCCGGGATCCCGCTTTCGGTCGAGACACCCGCGCCGCCGAAGAACACGATACGTTCGCTCTCGTTTACAAGCCGCTGCAATTCGCCGCATCCGCTGTCCATATACGCTCCGTTTTTTTTACCGCGTTATAAAACGCGGAGTTTGACTTCGCCGCCTACCATTACGAATTTTACGTTAAAGTCTTTGTCCAGCGCTATTATGTCCGCGCACTTGCCTTCCTCAATCGAGCCGACGCCGTCGAAAATCCCGAGCGCCCTTGCCGGCGACTCGGTCGCCGACATAACCGCGTCGGCGAGGCTCGCCCCTACCGAGATGCACATATTTTTTACGCAGGCCGCAAGGGTCGTGGTGCTGCCCGCGAGCGCGCCGTCCTTGTTGCGGGCGACGCCGTCTTTAACGACCGCTGTTTCGCCGCCGAGGTCGTACGTGCCGTCCGGGAGGCCCGCGGCTCTCATGCTGTCCGTCACGAGCACGGTCTTGCGCGCCCCCTTGCTGCCGAGCAAAATTTTTATCATGGCGGGATGCACATGGACGAGGTCGCATATTATTTCGCAGTAAACGTCAGAAGAGTTTAATACGGCTCCGACGATCCCGGGCTCGCGGTGGTTTAGCGGCCGCATTGCGTTGTATGTATGCACCGCGACGGATGCGCCCGCGGCTATCGCTTCGTTTGCTTGAAAAAATTCCGCGGACGAATGGCCTATCCGCACGACCGTGTTTTTTTGCCTTAGCGCGGCTATCACCCCGACCGCGTCCGGCAGCTCCGGCGAAAGCAGTATGCTGCGCACGCCGCCGCACAGCCCGAGCAGCGACTCGATTTCTTTTAATGAAATTCCGCGGATGTGTTCGAGCGGATGAGCTCCTCTGACCTGCGGGTTTATGTAAGGCCCTTCGATAAAGACGCCGGCGACCTTCGCGCCCGGCGTCCCTTTTTTTTGCGCTTCGCCTGCGGCGCGGACGGCGTCTTTAATTTTTTTAAAGTCCGCAGTCATTGTGGCGGGGCAAAACGTGGTCACGCCCTCTTTTATTTTATGTTCCGATATGCCGTTTACCGCGCGGACCGTCGCGTCGATCGCGTCGTGGCCGCCGCCGCCGTGCGCGTGAATGTCGATGAAGCCGGGCATGACAATGTATTTGCGAAGGTCGATTTTTTTTATTGCGTCCGCCGGCCCGCCTACGCTTTTAATCAAGCCGCCGTCCACCGCAATCGTTTTTTTTCGCATAGTCTTGCCGTTGGTAACCATCATGTCAGTAAGTATCGCCGTCAATGTTTTGCTCCGTACAAATTTTTTTTGTAAATCTATCACAAAAATAATCCGAAATACAAATTGTAAAGATTTGTAAATTTTTTTTATTCGGGAGACATTATGAGACAGCCGGCAGAAATTTCGCAGACGGGAAACGCGGCCGCCGCCGTTTTTAACAGAGGCGGGCGCACCGCGCCGGCGTGGACGGACGGCGACATAATAACCGCCGCGTATACGCACATAAACGGCGGGACCGCCGTGTTTAAAACTTCGGACAACGCCCGCTTCGAAACGCCGGTTTCGTCCGTCAACGGACAGCTTGGCGACACGCTGAAGTTTAAAGTTATAAAAAAGGACGGAAAAAAAGTTACGCTCGCGCAGCTCGGCGATGCAAAAAATCCGACGGAGAGATCCGGCAAAAAAAACGGCATCGACCCCGAAGACATTAAGACGCTTATCGGAAGTTTAAAAAGCAGCACCGAGCAAATGAAGGCCGACGAAGAGGAACGGTCGCAAGAAAATGAAGAAGACCGAAAAAAAGCCGCGCAGGCAGTAGCCCGCGTCAAGCGGGCGCAGTCCGGCCTGCGGCGCAGCGCGAGCCGCGAGGCGATCAAGGCCGTTGCCGCAAGCGGCCTGTCGATGGACAAATTAAGTTTTTTTGC
The DNA here is from genome assembly GCA_009783525.1 of Defluviitaleaceae bacterium. Lineage (GTDB taxonomy): Bacteria > Bacillota > Clostridia > Lachnospirales > WQUN01 > WRDG01. Next base: position 2,908 of record WRDG01000010.1, read on the forward strand.
GTTAAACCGCATTGTAAACATCGCATGCAATGCTAATATTGCATTCGATGTTAACGAAGCCCACAACGCGGGCGAAGCCCACAACGCGGGCGGAGCCCACAACGCTGATGCGAATTTTTATGATGAAAATATACTCACGGCAACAAAAAACGGATCCGAAAGAAGCGGCGCCTTAAACGAGCTGCCGGTTTTTTCGGATTTTATTTTTGACGAAAATGCCGAGCCGGTAAACGCGGCAACAAAGCAAAAAAAATTAGCGGCGGGCAAAATTAACGAAGACGAATGGCAAAAGCTCCTGCCGTCCGTAAAAGAACAATTGATGCGCGAGGGCATGGAGGCGGACGAAAAAAATATTTCGGTTTCGAGGGAATTGATTTTTCGCGGGCTTCCGCTCACGCGAAGCAACGCGGAAAAATTTACGATGGCTCAGGGTGAAACCGCCCCGGCACAGGGGATGAGCCGCAACGAGGTGCTTGCGCTCCTGTTCGCTTTGCGGGCCGCGGGCGCGGAAGACAGCGCGGAAAACGTCGCGCACATGCGGAAAATAAGCGATGTGCTTCCCAAATTAACGCCGCTTACGGCAAACATACACGCGGATGTTTTAAGCAGAAGGATCGGCTTTACCGCAGAGGCAGTGCACACGGCTTTGCAGGCGGCGCGCGCCGCAGAAGCCTACGGCAGGTTTGAAACCGTGCCCGACCCGCGCTTCGGCGATTCGTTCGAGCGCGTGCGCGGACAGTTCACGCCGCTCCTGCAGTCAATGGGGATCGCGCCCGCCGCGGACAACCTCCGCGCTTCGTTCATACTCGCAAAAAATAATATGGAAATAAACGCGGAGCAAATAGACGCGGTTAGAACGGTAGACATCAAAATAAAAACGATCGCCGAAAATCTGCATCCGCTGCTTGCCGCGCATATGGTCAGGGACGGTTTGAGGCCCCTTGAGATGCACATCGACGACGTGCTCGCCTACATGGCTTATTTTAAAAAAGCGTACGGAACAGACGGAGGCGGCCGCATCGCACAGCATGTGATGCAGATCGACAAAGAAATTAATTTGGACGCGGATACGCGCCGCGCAATGATCGCCTTCTACAGGCTGCTGCACACCGTGCAAAAAAACGACGCGGCGGCGGTTGGGCGGGCATTGGACCGCGGAGCGCCCCTCACGCTCGGAAATCTGCTCGAGGCATCGCGCGCGGCTTCGGCAGACTATTACGTAGACGACGCGCAAAGAACGGTAATCAGGCAGGAAAATGAAAACTCCATACGCGCGATTTTAGAAAATCCCCTGTATAACCAAAACACATATCATTCGCTGCTTGCAGAATCTTTCGCGGAAAAGGCAAGCCCGGCTTTTTTACGTAAAATTTTTAACGGCGGCGAAAGCGTTTACGACAAGCCGCTCGACGATTTGCTGCGGGATTCGGTTGAAACGGAAACCGAAAGGGCTTCCGCAGACGACGTTTACGCTGCGGTCAAGCTGTTCGCTTCGGCTCCGCCCGAAATAATGCAATTCTTGGCGGGGCGCGTTCCGCTCACGTACGGAGCGGTAAGGGCGTTTACGCGGGCGGCGGGCAAAAACGCGCCCCTCACGTCGCTGCTTAACGAAACGGATAATGAAACCTCTTCGGAGCTTTCGGCACTGGCGTACGGCGCGGATCTGCGCCCGCTTGCCGAAGGGCAGCCGCTTTCGGATGTTTACAAAAAGATGTGCGCCGCACTGGACGACGCGGCCGGGCTGAGGCTCGACCCCGAAACAGCCGAGCCCGTCGCCTGCGCGAGAGACGCCGCCGAATTGCAAAACAAGCTCAACGGCGAAAGCGACATGGTTGTCCCGCTAAATATCAACGGCAAAATCTGCGGCCTGCGGCTTTACGTGCTTAACAAAAACGCTCCTGCCGAAGACGGCGCGCATGTTTTCCTGTCGCTCGAAACACAGTCGATGGGGCAGGTAAACGGAAGCTTTACCATAAACGGAGCAAAAATATCGCTCACACTGCAGGCGCGGACTCCGGACGCGCTCGCGCTTATGGAAAGCGAACGCGAAACCCTTCTTGCGTTTATAAACGAGGCGGGGCTTGAAACGGAAAGCCTGCGCTTTGAGCTCTCGGAGCGGCAAAGGCGGTACTACGCATGAACGCGGACGAAAAAAAGGCGGATAAAAACACCAAAAATTTTTATTCGGCCGTTTCCGCCGTCGCGAAATATATCGAGCATATGGAAAAAAAACACGGCAAAAACAATGAAGAAGAAAACGAATTAAAAAATATCCGAAAGGAAGATTGACACATGGTTATAGCCCACAATCTGCCCGCAATGATAGTGCACCTCAACATGAAAAAAAACGACCGCCTCATGTCCGCTTCAATGCAGAGGCTCGGCAGCGGCTACCGCATCAACAGCGCGAAGGACGACCCCGCCGGCACGGCGATTTCAAACAAATTGACGTTTCAGGTTTCGGGGCTCAACCGCGCGTCAGAAAACGCGACCCACGGAGTCTCCATGATCCAAACCGCGGACGGCGCGCTTAACGAAATACACAACATGCTGCAGCGCATGCGCGAGCTCGCGGTGCAAGCGGCAAACGACACAAACACCGTGGACGACCGCAAAAAAATGCAGACGGAGATAGAGCAGCTCACGGACGAAATTACGGCGATAACAAATAAGACGGAGTTCAATAAGCTGAAAGTTTTAAACGGCGAGGCGGGCCGCGTAAACGAGAGCCGGTATTTGGGCGTCGAAGATAAAAAACTCGTGTCGCCGCTTTATATTTCGGACACGGTGCCTTCGGGCACGCTTCGCTACGATATCGTGAGCCCCGCGCTCTCTGCGGGTTTGACCGCCGATGTGCCCGCATGGGCGGCGGGCGCGCCTAACGACGCACGTTTGACGATCAACGGACTGACAATTGATGTTTTTCAAGGAGATTCGTTTGATGATTTTATGAAAAGGCTGATGAACGTATCAAGCGACCTTAACATCGATGTGGGATACACTGCGGGCGCTGCGGATTTTACCCTCGCCACGACAATGGCGGGAAGCAAGCACAAGATAGACATAACGGGAAGCGACTGGCTGCTGGCGGACCTCGGGCTGACCGAAGGCGTGACGAAGGGCGCGGACGCGGTAATAGACATAGACGGGCTTTACGACATGAGTTCCGGGACGCCGGTACGCATTACGACGTTCGATTCCAACCGCTTTTATCAAGCGGACGGCAACCTGATAAACATCTACGCGGCAAACGGGCAGATGATCAAGCTGTTCCTGCAGGGCGACAACGTCAACGCGCTTGTAAGCGCGCCGCCGCCCGCGCTGCCGCTTGATATGGAACTGCGCATCGAGGCGTACGGCCCGATCATGCTGCAGATAGGCCCAAACTACAACCAGGCGATGTCCGTGCAGATACCGGCGGTCAACGCCGAAGTGCTCGGCCTCGTTGAATACAGGGACGGCAAGATGAGCCGCCTGCTTTCATATTTGACGGTAGAGGGCGCGTGGGACGCAATAGACAAATGCGAAGACGCGATACAGTTCGTTTCGTTCGTGCGCTCCAAGCTCGGCGCGTACCAAAACAGGCTCGAACAAACAATAAGGAGCCTCGAAGTGGCGTCCGAAAACACCGAGATAGCCCGAAGCAGGATCCGCGACACGGACATGGCATTCGAAATGACCGCTTATTCAAAACGCAACGTCATGTTCCAGGCGGGACTTGCGATACTCGGGCAGGCCAACCAGAGGCCGCAGCAGCTGCTTTCAATCATGCAATGAACATAGACGACTACAAGCTGCGCATCGCGCAGGCGACGCCGCTGCAGCTGGTCATAATAAATTACGAAATGGCAATCGGTTATATCGACGAAGCGCTAAAAAACGAAGACGGTTTTGAGCGCGGCATCAGCAAGGCAAGGGAGTCGCTGTTTTTATTAACTTCTTCGCTCGATTTGAAAATATCCGTCGCACAGGATCTGTACACCGTATACGAGTACATCGGCAGGCTGCTCACGTCTGCGCTGTTCGGCAAGGGCGCGCGAAGAGCCAAAGCCGCGGCGGATTCCAAATCGATGCTCGAGGAGCTTCTTGAAGGCTGGCTTACGGTAAACGAATCAGAAGCCGGCGCGACCTCCGCGGAAGCAAACGCGCCGCAGGTTTTCGCCGGGCTCACATATACCCGCGGCGGAGAATTGTCGGAATATGTCAATCAAAATGAAAACAGGGGATACAAAGCTTAAAATATTAAGGAAGACGCGGATGTTTGCAAACCGCGGACGGTAAAAAAAATGAAGAAGGTAATTTTTAGCGGCGTGCAGTCAACCGGCACGCTTATGATAGGCAATTACATCGGAGCGGTAAAAAATTGGGCGCGCATGCAGGACGAGTACGACTGCATATACTGCGTTGTAGACTATCATGCCCTGACCGTCCGCCAAGAACCCGCCGCGTTTAAAGAAAACGCGCGCTCGATGTTCGCGCTGCTTATCGCCGCGGGGCTCGACCCGGACAAAAATACTCTGTACTTTCAATCGCAGGTTTCCGCCCACGCGGAGCTCGCGTGGATTTTAAACTGCTTCACATACGCCGGCGAACTCAACCGCATGACGCAGTATAAAGAAAAATCCCAGCGCCACGCAGACAACATAAACGCGGGGCTGTACACATATCCCGTGCTCATGGCGGCGGACATCCTGCTGTATCAGGCGAGCCTCGTGCCCGTGGGCGAAGACCAGAAGCAGCACCTCGAACTGTGCCGCGACGTGGCCCTTCGCTTCAACAACATTTACGGAAACGTTTTTACTGTTCCGGAGGCGCACATCCCGCAAATGGGCGCGAGGATAATGTCGCTGCAGGACACGGACAAAAAAATGAGCAAATCCGAAACGGAAAACCCCAACAATGTGATTTTCCTTTTGGACCCGCCCGAAACAATCATGAAAAAATGCAAGCGCGCGGTGACGGATTCGGACGGCTTGATAAAATTCGATACGGCGAACAAGCCGGGCATCAGCAATCTGCTCACAATCTACGCATGTTTAAAAGACATTTCGACAGACGAATGCGAAAAACAATTCGCGGGGATGGGCTACGGCGCGTTAAAGACGGCGGTGGGCGAAGCGGTTTGCGAAACGGTCGCGCCCATAAAGAAAAAATATGATATGCTCATATCGGACGCGGCCTATCTTGACGAAATTTGCATAAAAAACGGAAACCGCGCGGCAAAAGCGGCGGCGGAAACGTTAGACAGGGTAAAGGCGGCCGTAGGCATCAACACATTTTAATTTCGGGAGGCATGTTTTATGGAAGCGCGTAATTGTCCGAGATGCAACAAACTTTTTACAATGATCAGGTCGCCGATATGCCCCAATTGCGAAAAAGCGGAAGAGGAAACGTTCGAAAAACTGAAGGAGTACATCGGTGACAACCCCGGCTGCAACATGGCGCAGCTCTCCACCGAAACGGGGGTGCCCGTCAAAATCATCACGGGCTTTATCCGCGACGGCAGGCTTGAAATTTCTAAAGGCATGGTCGGCGAAATCGTGTGCGACAGATGCAAGACGCCAATAATCCGCGGCAGGTACTGCGAATCGTGCGCGCTCGCGGCGCAGCGCGAGGTGGTGGACCTGTTCAAAAAGGACAAGACAAAAAACGCGGACAGAATGTTCACGGCAAGAGAAAAAAAATAAAAAGCGGGCAGCCGCGTTTTTTTTTTTAACTTTCATTATTCATTTTATGCAATAGCACATTATTTCGACGGCAGACGACATTTGCTCCGGGCTGCATGCTATTGACCCGCGTACCGGCTTGGATTCTATGCCGGCAAGCTGCGCGGGTATCTCGGTCCCGCTTAACTCCGAAAGTTTTTTTATGTATTCAAACGCCTTCGCTTCGTCGTGAGCCGCGGGCTCCGCAGGGTCGGCCGCCGCCGCGCAAACGTCCTCCGGGAACTTGTAAGGGCTTGCAGTAGCGAGCACAACCGCGGGCGTCGCGTCGCCCGTTTCTTTTTTGTAAGCACCGTACGCATGATAGGCCACCGCCGTGTGCGGATCGATCGTATAACCGCGGCTAAACACATCGAATATCGCGCGGCGCGTTTCTTCTTCGGTTGCGTGCACACCGTAAAAAAGATTTAAAGCTTCACTGTTTCCGTTATAGCGGTACGCGCCGTCTTTAATCAGGTCCGCGCCCGTATGGAACAGCAGCCGCTCCAGGTTGCTCGAAACCAAAATGTCCATCGACGGCGAAATGGTCGTGTGGAACGGACGCTCTTTGTCGTAAACCCCCGTGTTGAAAAAATCGGTCAGAATGTTGTTTATGTTTGACGCGCAAATCAATTTTTTTACCGGCAGCCCCATGCACTTAGCGTAATAACCCGCGAGTATGTTGCCGAAGTTACCCGTCGGCACCGAAAAATTTATTTCATTGCCGCAGCGGATTTTTTTCATCCTGACAAGCTGCGAGTATGCATAAAAATAATAAACGACCTGCGGCAGCAGCCTCCCGATATTGATCGAGTTCGCCGACGAAAACACGACGCCCCTTTCCGCCATTCGCCGTTTTAATTCCTCGTCCGCAAATATTCGTTTGACCCCGGCCTGCGCGTCGTCGAAGTTGCCTGCCGTGCCGAATACATACACGTTGCCTCCCGCCTGCGTTTCCATTTGCCTCTTTTGCATGAACGAGACGCCGTTCTGCGGATAAAAAACCGCGACGGTTACGCCCCTGACATCCGCGAAGGCTTCGAGCGCCGCCTTGCCGGTGTCGCCGCTCGTCGCGGTCAAAATAACAATCTTTTTTGCGCCGCCGTATTTTTCGCACGATGTTTTTAACAGGTGCGGCATGACCGAAAGCGCCATGTCTTTAAACGCGAGCGTGCGTCCGTGGTACAGCTCCAAAAAAAACGCGCCGGCGGCTTCTTTAAGCGGCGCGACGAGCGGGTCTAAAAAACGTCCTGTGTACGCTTTTTTGATGCATGACTTTAATTCGTCGGGTGTAAAATCCGATAAATACGGCGACATAATTTCATACGCAAGTTTTTTGTAGTCCAACGCCGCGAGCTCCTCGAGCGTCTTCTTTATTTTTGGAAACGATTCCGGCACATACAGGCCGCCGTCCTCCGCGGGGCCCGCTATTATCGCCCTGCCCGCCGTCATCCGCGCTGCCGATTTGCGAGTGCTTATGTAATTCATTTTTTTACCGTCCGCGCCGCATATTCGCTCTGCGAAAAAAATGCCCGCGCCTTTCTGTGTTTATTGATAAAGCCAGCCCTTGTGCAAATTATTTTTTAGCCTGCCGTCCGCGGATCTGCCCCAGCCCAACGGAAAACCGCTAACACAAACCAAAGTCCATCCGCTGCCGTCCGCATCAAACGACTCTCCTTTGAGGTACCGCAGCACCCGTTCGTCGCCGGCGTTTAAATCCAGTATATGGTTTGCGTCCGCCGCCGGCACGCACATCGCCATCGCCTGCGACGGCTTGAACCTGCCGTTTGCAGTTTCGCCCAAATACAATCCGCTGCGCGAAACCCGTATGCCGGAAAGATCGGGCAGCCCCGCCTCCGGCACCAAATACAACGACTGCCCGCGCAAAAACAAACGGCTTTCGTTTTGAAAAACGCGCAGGCTTAAATTTTTTTCGCAAAATTCTTTAAACGCCGAAAGCGCGGCGCGGTTCGGCTTTTCGTTTTTTACCGCCGCCGCGGCGCCGCTATCTGCTCCGCTTCGCTTTTTTTCGATCAAGCAGGCAAAATGACCTTCGCCCTTTGACAAATGAGGCCATATGCGAACCGCCCCGCGCAGGCCGTTAAACGCGGGCGAAATTCCAAGAAGATACGCGTCGGTTTCGACCGAATTAAAATTGCCGTCCGACCGCAAAAAATTTTCGATCATATCCTCGTTTTCTTCCCTGTTGAACGTGCAGGTTGAATACACGAGCCGGCCGCCCGGTTTTAGCATCGCGGCGGCGCAGTGCAGCAGAGACCGCTGCACGGCGACGCAGGAGCGCGGTTTATGTTCGGTCCACGCCTTTGCCGCGTCCGGGTCGCGCCTGAACATGCCTTCGCCCGAACACGGCGCGTCCACTAAAATTTTATCGAAAAACAGCGGGAGCCTGTTCATAAGTTTTTCGGGCTTTTCGTTTAAAACGACGGCGCATGCAACGCCGGAAAGTTCCAAATTTTTTACGAGCGCCCCGCAGCGCGACGCGCTTATGTCGTTGCAGTACAGCGCGCCTCTGTTTTCCATAATGCCCGCAAGCTGCGCGGCCTTGCCTCCCGGCGCGGCGCACAGGTCGAGGACCGTTTCTCCCGGCTTTGGGTCAAGCAACTGCGCGGGCAGCATCGCGCTCGGCTCCTGGATGTAATACAGACCCGCATGATAAAGCGGGAGCTTGCCGGGTTTAGACCCCGCCGGATAATACATGCCGTCGGCGCACCACGGCACGGCTTCGGTTTCAAACGGCAGAAGCGTTTTTAACTTTGCCGCGCTTATCTTCAGCCGGTTGCTCCGCAGCCCGCACAAAGGTTGTCCGTCAAAACTTTTTTCGAACGCCTCGTATTCGCCGCCGAGCGTTTCGCGCATCCGTTCCGTAAATTTTTCGGGCGGCTTCACTTTTTTTCCGCCAGCTTAACATAATAATCAAACATAAATGACACCCGCGCTTTTTTATTTAAACGGCGAATTTATTTCCCGCCAAAAAGCAAGCATTTCGTCCAAGCCCTTCATGCCCTCGTCGCCCTGTTCGCGGCTCCTTACAGTAATGTTACCCTCGGCGGCTTCGCGTTCGCCTATCACGACCATATAGGGTATGCGCTGCAACTGCGCCTCGCGTATTTTATAGCCGATTTTTTCGCCGCGCATGTCCGCTTCCGCCCTAAAGCCTGCATCGTTAATTTTTTTGTAAACCTCCGACGCCCAGCCGTGATATTTTTCCGAAATGGGCATGACGATGATCTGCACGGGCGCCAGCCAAAACGGGAACCATCCCGCGGTATGCTCAGTCAGGATAGCGATGAACCGCTCGATGCTTCCAAAAACCGTGCGGTGGATCATCACGGGCCGGTGCTTGCCGTTGTCCGCGCCCACATATGTTAAGCCGAACAACTCCGGCATCTGCATGTCAAGCTGGATCGTGCCGCATTGGAACGAGCGCCCTATGCAGTCTTCGAGATGGAAGTCAATCTTCGGCCCGTAAAACGCGCCGTCGCCCTCGTTTATCTTATAGGGAAGACCCTTTTCCTCGAGCGCCTGCCTGAGCGCCTCGGTTGCGCGCTCCCAGTCTTCCGCAGTGCCTATGCTGCTTTCGGGCCGGGTGGAAAGCTCGATCGAAAATTTAAACCCGAAGATGCCGTACACTTCTTCAATCAAGTTTATAACCGCCAAGACTTCGTCCTTCACCTGCGACGGCGTCATGAATATGTGCGCGTCGTCCTGCGTGAAGCAACGCACGCGGATCAATCCGTGCAGCGTCCCCGATTTTTCGTGTCGGTGGACAAGGCCCAGCTCGCCGAATTTGAGCGGGAACTCGCGGTAAGAATGAAGCTTCGTGTTATAAGCGAGCATCCCTCCGGGGCAGTTCATGGGTTTGATCTGGTAGTCCGTTTCGTCAATGACGGAGCCGTACATGTTGTCGCGGTAGTGATCCCAATGGCCGGAACGTTCCCACAGGCCTTTGTTTAGCATGATCGGCGTAGAAATTTCATGATAGCCCTCGCGCCTATGTATCCCGCGCCAAAAATCAATCAGCTTGTTGCGCAGCACCACGCCCTTTGGCAAAAAGAACGGGAAGCCCGGCCCCTCTTCCATGAGCGCGAACAGTTCCATTTCCGCGCCGAGCTTGCGGTGGTCGCGCTTTTTTGCCTCTTCGAGCCGCGTGAGATGCGTCTCAAGTTCTTCCTTCGTTTGGAACGCCGTGCCGTAGATACGCGACAGCATCTTGTTTTTTTCGTCGCCGCGCCAGTACGCGCCAGCGACGGACAAAAGCTTGAACGCCTTAAGGCCGCTCGTGTACCTTATGTGCGGCCCCGCGCAAAGATCCGTGAACTCACCCTGTTTATAGAACGACGGGTCGCCTTCGAGGCCGTCGATCAATTCCAGCTTGTAGGGTTCGTTTGCCATCATCGTTCTCGCTTCGTCGGCTGTGGCTGTAAAATGCACGATGGGCAAATTTTCTTTGACGATCTTTTTCATCTCGGCCTCGATCTTTTCGAGATCCGCGGTTGTAAACGCCGTTTCCGTGTCGAAATCGTAATAGAACCCGTCGTCTATCGCGGGGCCGATGGCAAGCTTGATGCCCGGGTAAAGCCGAAGCGCCGCCTGCGCCATCACATGCGACGCCGAATGACGCAGCGTCCGCAATGCGTCTTCGCTTTGCTGCATAAAAATCCCTCCTGAAAAAAAATAAAGCCCGCCCCTGAAAAATAGGGGCGGGCAAATAATTGACCGCGGTTCCACCCTGATTGTCCGGCAAAAATCGCCGGCAGCTCATTGTTTGATTGTAACGTGATCAACGGGCGTGGTTAGCGCCGCTCATGCGTTTTTAATGCCGTACAGTATTAAAAACGCTCCGGGGTGGTGTGCCGCAAATATTTTCCGGGCCGCTTGCAGCCTGCGGCGTCCCGTCTCTGAAAAGCAAAAAAATTTTTTTGCGGCCGTCCCCGTAAACGCGATGGGGTATGATCCGGCACAGCATAGCGCAGACACAAAATAAATGCAAGGTATTATTATCCGGCGTGCAGGTGCAAAATAATCGTAAGGAATTACTCTCCGGAGCGTTGCCGCAAGGCGCCGACAACTTTTTCCGTATCGGGCATGATGCCGCGATTATAATAATCGTCAAAAATTATTGCTAAAAAATTTTCCGCAAACGGCGGGTTGTTTTTTGTATGCAAAAAGAACGGGTCTGCTCGCATCATATGAAAGCTGTCAAAAACGGAAAGAAAATCCATGGCCGCAGCGGTTTGGGTTTCGGCGCTCCCTTTAAGCGCGTAACCCAAGCCGTCGTAGCTCCTGCTGTTTTTGATCCAACTGACGATGCTTGAAACGAAGGCCGCCGTGCGGGGAATGTAAACGGGCAGGGATTGCTTAGTGTAATCGTATTCAAACAGGCTTTCGGTTTGCGCAAGGTACTTTAAAAATTCCCAAGCGAGTTCTTTTTCCATTGATCCGCTCGGTATGCAAAAAACCTGCTCGGGTATCAAAAGGATATTCCCCGCCATGTCGGTAAACGGTTTCATGTCGGTATAAAAGGGCTTGGTCCTGTCTTCGGCTTCCAATGCAAAATGAAAATGCGTCGCATAAGCGGAACCGATCAATAAATTTATGTGCGAAGCATTTTCGCTGTCGCTGCGGTAAGGGCTGCCGTACCTGTTGTTGTATGTAAAGGAAGCAAACAAAGTGTTTCCCAAATATTTTAAAAAAGACCCGACAATCGGGTGTTCGGCATCTATACCGTGAATGTCTTCGACTTCAAAAATATATTCGAAAAAATAATTAAAGCCGCCAAAAAAATAATTTTCGGCGGACATTTCCCAATAGCTGTCACGCATCGGATAAGCCGGCAAAAAAGTTTCTTCATTCGGCAGAAAAGCAAATATATCGTAAAAGTCCAAAAAGTTTAACGCATCTTTTGACGCGTACATATCGCGGATGTGCTTCGGCGCGTCCCTGTTGATCACCGCCGTGCGTATGTTGAAATACAACGGAAAAGAATGAAGCCCTTCCGGGCCTGCGAAGGCGCGCAGTACGTTCATGCGGTAGTTTTCATGGTCGAAAAACGAATCGCCGCGTATCAATTCGTAAAAATCCGCCAATTGCTTTACATGGTAGGAGTCGTTATAAACCTTGCCGCGCGGCGTGTCGAACAAGTCCGGCAGTCCGCCGTTCGCAAAAGCGTCAGCCAACGCTTCTTCATACTGCTCGTCGTCATGCCACATTGTCACATTGACCGTAAACTGCGGAAACGATTCTGCAAATAAATAAGACTTTATGTCGACTTCAATGCCGTTGTTGCGCACCCAAACCTCGATTGCGCGCCGCTTTTCCGAATCATAGATGCCCTGCCCGACTATAACCTCGTCGTCCGCACCGCTTTCGTCGTCCGGCTCGCCCTTGCCGCTGCATGACGCAAAAATGAAGCAAACCGCGGCAAGAAGCAAACATATAAAAATTCGGATTTTTTTCACCACATATCACCGGGATCCTTATGCTCCGTAAAACCGTTGACGGATTTTTCTACGGCAAAATAAATCGCGCCGCTGTTATAAAACCCGTTGTAATTTATTCCCCTGCCCCAAACGAAACCCTTGTTCCACGGAAACGCGGCGGGGTCTACGCCAACCTGCGAGCCCGACACAACGCGCGAATGTTCGCCGGGCAGCTTTTCCGCCCATGTGCCGTCAGACAACTGCATCATGAAGTGGTAATCGAAATCGAGCATGCCTTCGATAATCCGCTCGGGCCCGATGCCTATGCGCATGGCAATGCGGTATTCGTTTTCGATGTTTATCGGCGCGTCAAAAGATTCTATTTCGCGGAAGCCGGCAATACTCAGGGCTTCTTTATTTTTTTCGACGTAATCGGCGGCCTGCCCCTTTACGTACTGCAGCGCGCCGTTTAAACCGCCGGCTTCATATGCGGCTTCAAGCGACGGTTCGTCTATCAAATCGAAATATCCGATCATCATTACGTCGCGCAGCGCGTAGCTCATGCAGTTGCCCCTGCCGGGCGGCTGCGGCGCGAAGCCGAATTTGCCGCTATTTTGCGTTTGAGCTTCAAATGCGTACACGATTTCTATGCGCGGGCAAAATTCCGATTCAATCGAATAAAACTCCGCAGCTTCGTCCGCAAAAAAAGCGACGCCGTTGTTTTCCGCCGAGCCGGAAAGCCATGCTTTGACAAGCCCCGTCACATCGGCCGAAACCCAGCCGTCCCTTTCATCCTGTTCAAACAATATTTCGTTTCCAATAAAATCTTTTATATCGTCCCATGTCGAAGGCTCGGAAAAATATTGCCGCCACCATTCGTCCATGCTGTACGAAACCCACGGCCTTTGCATTGCGGCAAGACGAAGCGCGGCTTTTTCGCCGCCTGCGGGCTTAATAAAAAATTTCGCGGTCAATACGTTTTTTGCCGGCACGCCCGCCGGCAGCGGGAAGCGGTGCAGTAAGTAATTGCCGCCTCCGACGTTAACCGTCTCGTAAGCTTCGCCCGTAAATTCCGGCTCCGCAAAATTTACGTTAACCGCCGAAATCAAAAACGGATCCTGCACGGCCCACATGAGCCTGCTTTTTATTTCCGGCAGACTGTTGAAAATTTTTAACGCGACAACGGCGCACTGTTCGCGTGTCGCGGTTCCGTAGCCGCTTGCCGCCTGCGCTTCGTTTGACGGGCGCGGCATGAAGGCGTGACCGCCGCCGCCGATTACAATCCCCTTTGAATATAAAAAGCGGACGGCGGCAGCCGCTCCGCTTGAAATTTCGCTTTCGTCCGGGATATCCGGCAATGCCGACAGTGTTAAATCCGCGCCGGGCGCAAGCAAATCGATTACGCGGCACATCATAAGCGCCATGTCTTCGCGGAAAACGGTTCCGCTCGGCGAAAACATTGTCCCGTCTTCGTTTGCCGCGCCCATTATTCCGCTTGCGAAGGCTTTTAACACAGCCGGGTCTTTTGTGTCGGCAAACGGGTTTTCAAATGCCGCCGGGACAGCAAGCCCGTCGCCGGAAAATGTTTCGCAAAGCAGCACAAGCAAATGCGCGAGTTCTGCCCGCGTGACAGGCGCGGTAAAATCAACGCCGTCCAAAATTTCCGGCAGGAGCCCTTTCGTTTGCGCCTCGCGCAGCTCCGCGAGCATGAAGCCGCTTGCGTTTGTCCATGCGCTTTTCGTTTCCGCGTTTGCCGGACGCGAATTGTTTTGCATCGCAAGCGCGAAAACCATAAGCAAGCATAAAAAAAAGGCGGTCATTTTTTTCATAGGAACCGCCTCTTCCCGGTAACGGAATGTAAAACAATTTTATAAACCCTCGTGTGCATAAGCCCCGCCCTGTCGAAGCCGCAGCCGCCGAAGCCGCAGTGCTCAAGCAGAAGCTCACACCCTCTTACTGCTTCTTCGCCGAGCGCCTCTTCCGCCGCGCCGAATCCGATCACGCTTTCGTATACGGTCGTGAATCCAGGATTCGTTTCAGCGTAGCGGTAAAAAATATCCGCTTCAATGCAAACATGGCTGTCCTTTTTTATCAGTTCGTGCTTCAGCCCTTCTTTGGCTCCGTGGACGTAAATAATTATTTGCCCGTCCCGTTCTTCAAGCCCGAACGAAAGCGGCACAACATAAGGATACGGCTCGCCGTTTATGCCGAGCCTCACCGTGTCAGCTCTCCGCAGCACGTCAAAAATTTCGTTTTTGTCCGTAATTTCTCTGTCTGATCTTCGCATAAAAACCTCCGTATTTTTTTTGGGGTGTTTTAACAGCGGCTCAATACATTTGCCTCGACGTAAATGTTTCGCGACTTGAACGCGAGCGGAGAATCGGCAAGCAAAAATATCCTGTACGGCCCCGTTAACCCGCTTGGAAAAAAAGGATCCTTTAAATAATACTTTTCGTCTCCTGCCCATGCAGGTAATGCAATCCCGTTTTGGCGCGACAAATGCTCCGCGGCTCCGGCCAGAAAAGCGTCTGTTTGAACATCGATGGGTTCCGTCGGCTCCGCCAAACGAGCAGGGTTTGGATCGAGTTTGAAAGAATCCAAAAAATTCCCAAGCGCGAACCAAATCTCGCGCCGGTCATCCGGCATGGAGTTGCTCATGTACTCACGGAGCGTGTACACCTTTTTCGATCAGCTCCTGTAAAAGATATTTTGTCTTAGGTAAAAATTGCTTGGCGGGATAAAATTTCGTTATCACTTCTATGGCTTGTTCGACATCAGCCAAGGCGAGGTGCGACAACAAAAATTTTATGTCGTTGATTTCATTTATGTTGTCCGTTCGCGAAGAAAGGCACTTCATGGCCAACATATATTCTGCGCTTGCCGAAAAAATTTTTATATGGCTCATTTCATTGAACAATTTAAATTCGCCGGAAACAGAAATATAACCCTTTACGCTGTCGTTAAGCCAGCCGTCGTTAAGGCCGTTTTTTTCCGCCACCTTTTTTGCACATTCGTACAATTTCATTTTCGGTTCAAAAACAGCGTCAACATCTATAGTCGCTTCCCGTGACTTGAACACGAGGCACATAACCGCTCCGCCGACCAAAGCCAGTTCGCCCCGAATGTTTTCCGCCGCAAGCTCTGCGTTAAGGTCTCCGAAGTATTTCATTATGTCTTCACTTGTCATGCTTTGCTTTTTTTGCTGCGTAAAACTGCTCACAATGCCGCTCCTATTCCGGAAAGCCGTACCTTATAAACATTTTTTGCAATTCGATAAGCAAAATTATGTACCGCTTAAAAGTGTATGAGCCTCCCGGTTGGTTTTCGCCGGTTAATTGCTCTTCTATCCAAAAATGTTCCGGGTCGTTTTGCATGAGCTTTTCGTAAGACCGCTGCACCTGTTCCGCTACGTCCGAAAACGGCACATCGGATTCGCGGTAATTTTTCGTGTGAGACAAATAATACGCATATGCGTCAAACATCGCAAGGCTCTGCCAATCTTCCGCGCGGTAGACAAACTCGTATTGAAAAAGCCGCTCATAAAAATCCATCATAAAGTCCGCGTGATCCGCATCGGTAATTTTTGTGTCGAACGCGAATGAAATGTAAACGAATTGCCCGGTCACATTCTTTAACGCCGAAATAATTTTTGTTTTTAACGCAGGCTTATATACGGGCATATAACAATCCCGTGAGTAAAACCAATACTCATAGGCGTCGCTTGTCATTATCCTTTTTTCGTCCTCGTAAAACGCGGGGCTTGCAAAAAATTTTATCAGCTCCCATGC
Organism: Defluviitaleaceae bacterium; assembly: GCA_009783525.1. Lineage (GTDB taxonomy): Bacteria > Bacillota > Clostridia > Lachnospirales > WQUN01 > WRDG01. The sequence goes on from WRDG01000010.1 coordinate 18,838, forward strand.
CGCTTCTTGGTTTTTCGACTCGGCGCAAACCGAAAAACGCATCGAGTATGTTTGCTTATCCAACAAAATCCTGCCGCCCGAATCCGCAAGCGGCACCATCCCGGCAAAGCCCGGTTCAGGCGCCGAAGAAGGAAGTATGTAGTACCACTCTGCATAGCTTGTCCTGTTGAACATATATAAACCGCTTTTTTCTTTTTCCCTTTCGAAATTACTGTCAAGCATGTTTTCGTGCATGGAACCCGTCAGCTCGGTAGATGACATTTCAATAAAAAAATCCGCAAAATTTATAAACATTGGTGTCGTTATATTTATTAAATCCGTTTCGGCGTCCGCGAAATCGCCCGGTGCATATCTGATGTAATATTCGGAATTTTTTTGGCCCGAAAAAAATGACAGGCCCGATGCCTCGTTCTGCTTAAATAATTCAATCATCTCATGCAGGTTTATCCGGCTGCGCA
>WRDG01000011.1 GCA_009783525.1 Defluviitaleaceae bacterium
GTTAAAAACAAAAATGCCGGACCTTTGGCGCGGCGGCCGGCTCGGCGCGATATTGGACAGGATAAATTTTTACAACGAGGCGACGCAGGGAAAAATACCGATAAGCATCAGCGACAACTCGGGGCCGTGGACAATCGCCACGTCCGTTTGGCATTACGAGGATATGCTCGAAGGAATTTATACATGCCCCGAAGCGGTGCATCATTTATTGGGCTTGGTCACGCAGGCATTATTTGAAGTGGACGAAATTCAAATAGAAGCCGCGCGCAATTCTTGGGGGCTAATCGGCGACACGATGGCGTCGGGCTGGCCGCCGCGCGGAGCCGGCATAGCAGACGACTGCATGGTTACGGTATCAATACCCATGTGGAAAGAATTTTTTTTGCCGTACAACGAAAAAATTTCCGGCCGTTACGGCGGACTCATTTACCATTGCTGCATGAAGCACGATCGGTTCTTTAAAGCAATGTCCGAAACAAAAGGGTTCATGGGCTTCGACGCGGATCCAAATTACAACAGCCTCGACCTGCTCGAACAAGCGTTGACGGGCAGGGGCGTATGGAACCGGGTTGTAGGCGAATGGGATTTGGCAAAGAGGTTTAAAGGCAAGTTCGGGTTCTTCCTTGGCGCTCACGGAAAAACAAAGGAAGACGCGTCAGAAAATATGAAGAAGATGCTTTGTTCGATACACGGATAAAAATTTGAATTGCAAAAGCAACTTCAAAATTTATTTTTATCCGCGCAAGACATCAAACATAATCAAGCATCTGCGGCGCCGTTTTTGGCGAGCAAATTTTCGAAAGCTTTTTCAAAGCTTTCGTCGTCTTTCTTTTTTCGTTTCGGCGCACTTTTAATTCGGCCGCCGCTTCGCCTGATGACATTGTTGATGTGTCTTTCGGTGAGGAGGCGGTCGATATTTTCGTCTGTGTAAAGCGAGCCGTATTGATTGATCGCCTTCGCGCCCTTGCTGATGACCATCGCCGCAAGGCCGTAGTCCTGCGTCATTACAACGTCGTCCTTCGTGAGCTGGGCGATCAACGCGAAATCGACGCTGTCTTTTCCTTCGTCCGCTTTTATTACAATGCTGTAGCCGTCGCAAATTTCGTGCGAGTAGTTCGTGAACATAAGCACGGGAATATTTTTCCGTTTTGCGGCGGCAATTATTTTTTGCTTGACGGGACAGGCGTCCGCGTCGACCAAGATCCGCATGGGGATGTCAACCTTCGCTGCGCAGATAATCTTCGCAATATTTTTTTATATTTTTTTCGACAAACGAAGCCGGCACAAATGCCGGCTTTTTTGTTACGGTTAAAACTACGCTGTCCGCAAAAACCTCGTACTTGCCCGCGAAGCCGCGGCCCGAAGCCGTGCCGCGCTTCTCGTCTCCGTTAAATTCGAGCCCGTATTTTTTAACCTCCGCGTTTAAAAACGCGAGGCATCCTTTCAAATCTTTCGGGCGGGCGACGCTTACCGTTATAGGTTCCATTAAAAATTTTTTTCGGCCAGAGCGGCGAAGCGGCGCAGCACGTCGTCGATTGTAAACTCGTCGTTATGGTTCAAATAAGAAAAAACGGTGTTGTCAAAATCCTTGTACCAGTGCGGCGATAATCCCGCCATGCCGGCTGCGGCTCCGGCGAGGCTGCCCGCGGTCGCTCCGGTGCAGTCGTTGTCCATACCCATTGCAACCGTTTCGGAAATGGCTCGGCCCGTGTCGCCGCCGCCAATCGAAACGCCAAATATTGTCAAGCAGGCGTTGTTGTTGGTATGCACCGGATGCATCCCCGCAAAACGCTCGTCAACCGCGGCGCGGCCGTCCTTGTAATCGCGGACGGTCGGGCATACAGACAGCGCCCATTCGATGTCTTTATACAGCGAACATTCAGCGGGAATTTCCGTCATGCCTATCCGGACCGCTTCTATCGCGTCGCCTGTCGCAAAAGCCGCGGCGATTGCAGCCGCAAAAAACATCGAGCCGTAAATGCCGTTACGCCTGTGGCTTACATACGATTCGTTGTAAGCCATTGCCGCCGCTTTTTCCGGCAGGCCGGGCGCGAGATAACCGAACGGGTCGCAGCGGATGTCCGCGCCTATCCATTGGCAGAACGGGTTGCCTATATCGGCGGAGTCTTTTACCGAAACACCGCTCTTTAAATTTTTTAAGGCGATGTCTTCGCCGGTGCAGGCATACGGTAAATATTTGACCCAAGCATTGGCTGCGTCTTCGCGTGTAAAACCGAGCCCGCAGTCTTCGGCTATAAGGAGGCCGAGCAATGTATATGTTATGTCGTCGTCGACCGGTACGCCTTTGATGCCGCCGAGCGTGTAGTCGCTGCACGCGCTTTTGCCGTAACGGAGATGGTAAGGCCACGGCGTGTGCGTCCAATAATTTTTCGGCGGGAATGCAAGGCCGTAGTGCGCGGCGTATTTTTCCATTTCGGAAACATCCCACAGCTCGACGATCGCACCCAGCGTGCAGCCCGCCATCCTGCCTAAAAACGCGCCCGCCAGCCGGTCTGCGTAAACGTCCGCGTCGAATTTTTTCCATATGCGCCTCGGCCCGTCCGGGCGCAATTTTTTTATCGCTTCGAGGCAATCCGGTTCTTTGGCACGCAAAATTTCGTCGACGGGCGCGGCAAGAATTTTTTCGAGCGTGTCGTCAACGGCTTTTTCCAAATCGAGGAGGGGCGTTTCGAGCCCCTTCGCCCCGTATTCGTGCCGCAGCGAAACATAATCGTACAATCTGTTTATTTTTTCGTGCAGGTTAGGCAATTTCGGGTAAGGCATCCGGTCAGCTCCTTTTTATTTGGCGTCGCGCATAAATTTATGCCCGCGTTTTTTATCTTCTTATGCCGTCCGCGTCGACGTAATAGCCGTCGACCATCGCGTCGGTGGCAAGAATTCCGCTTTCGTTAAAAAAATACCAGTCGTCGTATAAAAACTTCCATCCCGTATGTGCGCGGCCGAACACATCCAAAGACATCCAGCGGTCGTTTTCAACTGCGGTCCAACCTCGGGACGGGTTCGCGTCGAGAACTTTTTGGTTGAACAAAAACAAAATGTTTGCCGCTTCGGATTTGCTCACGCCGCCGAGCGGGTTAAAGATGCCGTTGCCGCGCACCGAAAAAACTTCGGCGCGGTATAAGGCCTGCGCGGCTTCGGACGCCCACGGGCTCACGGAACCGCGGTCTGTAAATTGAACGGGCGCGGCGGCTTCGGGCAATATCAAGTTTACGGCCTTGGTCAAGTTATAAAGCATCACGGCGGATTGTTCCCGTGTGATAACCGCGTTAGGGTTGAAATGCCCCCCGCCGGTTCCGCTTATGATTTTATTATCCACCGCCCATTCTATATAGGGCATGGCCGGATCGGCCGCTGTAACGTCCGAAAAACGGCTCGACAGATAATTTGCCGGCTCGGCGCCTGCAAGCAGGCATATGGCCTTTAAAAATTCTGCGCGTGTCACGCCTTTGTCGGGCGCGAACAATGTCTCGGACTCGGGCGAAAGCAAACGGTTGCGTACCGAAAATCTGATCTGCTCGCGCGCCCAGTGGCTTTCGGTGTCGGTAAACTCGGGAACCGGCGAATGATAGCCGACGCCGTAGATTCCGTTTCCGGTGCCGCTCCACAACATCCAGCCGTTTTCGAAAACGGCGCTGCGGAAACGGCTCAACTTGCCGTCGGCCACTTTGTATACGCATAAATGCTCCACCAGTTCGTTTCCGTCCGGTATGTACGTTACGCTTCGGATGATAGCGCCGCCGCCGTAGTCTTCTATTTGCGTGCCGTCGCTTGACGCAGCTAAAAAATCGAACAGCCTGCGGTTTCCTATCGCCGCGGTCGCCTGCGCCGAAACTTTTTTTACCGGGGCGCTCGTAAACGTAATGTCGCCGCCGCGCGAGGCGATCGATTTTATTGCGGCGCGGTCGAGCATAAAACAGCAAATCGGGTTGTAGACGATAAGCCCTGCGCCCGAAGCGTCGAGCAGTAGCGCCGCGCCTTCTTCGAGCGTGACTGAAAGTTTTTGAAAGGTCTCCGAATTTTCAAACGGCATAGCGTTGGCTTCTATCACAATCCCGCTCGCGTTGCCTGTGCGCTGGGCTTCGGATAGGGCTTCATCGACCGCTTCGCGCACCGCCGCGGTAACAATGCGGAAAGTGTACACGCCGCTGATTATTGCGGCGGCGATTTTAATTTCAACTTTGACCGGCAGCTGCGGTTTGGCGGAAAGCGGAACCGTTTCGTCGGACATGATTTCGTCGGCGCGGATTGTTCTGCCGTTAAAAACGGTGCCGCAGCATAACATTACGGCGGAAATGAAAAACGCCGCAAAAATTTTAACAATTTTTTTCATATCCGCCTCCGTTTCTTTAATTTAACTTTTTAACGAGGCTGCACTTAAACCAATTTGAAGGTTTTTATTTCGTACGGCTTGATAACGAAATTTAACGACCCGTCAACAAAATCTGCTTCCGATAAATTATTTTCGAGCATGTCACATTCGTACGCCCGAGTTGCCGGCAATGATATTTTTACCGAGGCGTTCGTGCGTCCGCCGTGCGCTTCGTACAGGCGGATAATAAAACCGCTGCCGTCGTCGGCTTTTTTAAGCACTTCCATGTTGACGTTTAGTGCCGAGCTTTCTGCGAGCGAAACGACAGGCGCGCCGTCACCGTTTGCGCCGCCCGCAAAAACAGCGGCAAGCGGCCGGTTCAGGTCGTATGCCTCACGCACCGTGCCGCCTTCGCGCCAGCCGCCGGCATGAGGGTATATCGAATACGTAAATTCGTGCCGGCCCCGGTCCGCGCCTACGCACGGTGATGTAGCGGAACGCAGAAGCGTGAGCCTCAGAGTGTCTCCGTGGATGTCGTGGCCGTATTTGCAATCGTTAAGCAGCGACAGGCCGCCGTTGCATTCCGAAAGATCCGCCCATTTTTGCGCGCAGGTTTCAAATTTTGCATGCTCCCAAGATGTGTTGAAGTGTGTCGGGCGCTCTATCGCGCCGTACTGTATTTCGAACGTCGCCTTGTCCGCGAGAAGATCCGCCGGAAACGCGGCTTTAAGCATTATGTGCTCGTTGCGCCAGTCGGCTTCGGTGCAGAAGTCTATGCGCGCGCTGTCCGCGTAAAAGCAGACATTCTGCCGTATTTCCGAAGCGAGGTATTTGTAGACATGCAGCAAAACTGCGCGGACGGGACCCTTTTCAATTATTTCGCGGCTGATCATATCGTCCGCCTCGTAGCGCTTTTCGACGTAGTACGGCGCGATGTCCCACGCGTCGTGCGCGCCGGGGCGGTCCTCGTATGTTTCGAGCGCGTTCATCGGACAGCCGGGTTTGGCGAGCTCCCGCCGTTCGCGCTTGTCGTACAGCGAAACGATGCGTCCCTTTTCGTCGAAGGCGGCGCTTATTTTTTCGTTGGCAAAATGATTTACGTCCGCCTCGACGTCGCTGAACGTCTTTGTGCTTTTGCCGAATGTCATTACCTTGCAACCCATGCCGGGGACATTTTTTACGTAGAAAATTATTTTGCCGTCCCATGTGGTTTGCAACGGATATTCTTCGCCGCTTTCGTCAAACAGGCTGACGCCTTCGGTAAAACCGTCCGGCTTGATTGCGGCGCAGTAACCCGAGCGCTCGTGCCCGAGAGTGTTTATCACAACCAAGGAGTCGCCGCTCCGCTTCGCCGCAAAAGCTAAAATATTTTCGCATTGTGAGGTTTTTAATTGCGCGTCGGAAAAAATTTCGGCGTACATCGCGTCCGTATCATCGTAAACCTCTTTGATGGACGAACCCGGCAGCACGTCGTGGAACTGGTTGAGCAGAACTGTCTTCCAATGCTTATCTAACGTGCGGGAAGGATATTTGTATGCACCGTCCGCAAGGGAAGCCATGACGCCGAGCGCTTCGAGGTTGAGCAGCGCGTTTTCGGATTTGCGGTTGTTCCTTTTATTTTTTGCGATGGTCGTGTATGTGCCGCGGTGAAACTCCAAATATAATTCGCCGGACCATTCCGGCAGCCGCGGGTCGTCTCCCGCCGTCTCTTCCAAATGTTTAAAATATTCAAGCGTTTTTGCGGGCTTCGTCACCGGGCAGCCGGGTATGCCGCGCGACATGCGCCGCATCTGCTCGATCATGTCCGCGGTCGTGCCGCCGCCGCCGTCGCCGTGACCGTACGCGACCATGTAGTCGCGGCTCACGTCTTTTTGCTGGTAGCGTTCCCATCCGCCCATTATTTCGCGCGGGGTCATCTGCCCGTTGTACGACGTGAAAAAATATTGCCATCCCTCAAAACGGTTGGGCCCGACGTAATCGCGGTTAGGAATGAAATGCGTGAGCATCCGCGTGCCGTCGACGCCCTTCCAATAAAACGAGTCCGCGGGGAATTGGTTGACCTCGTTCCAATTTATTTTGGTGGTCATAAAATAATCCACTCCGCATTTTTTGCATATTTGCGGCAGCGCCGCCGAATAGCCGAACACGTCGGGCAGCCAAAGGAGCTTCGCGTCCGCTCCGAATTCGTCCATAAAAAAACGCTTGCCGTGGACGAACTGCCGTATCAGCGCTTCGCCCGACGGCACGTTGCAGTCGGCCTCGACCCACATGCCGCCTTCGGGATCCCATCTGCCTTCTTTTATTTTTTCTTTGATCCGCTCGTAGACCGCGGGGCGGCGTTCTTTTACGTATTGATAAAGCTGCGGCTGGCTCGACATGAAAACGTATTCGGGGTATTCGTCCATAAGCGCGAGCGCCGTTGAGAAGCTGCGCTCCGCTTTGCGCATCGTGTGCCTGTAGCGCCAAAGCCACGCGACGTCTATGTGCGTGTGGCCCACGCACCAAGCCGTAGGCTTATTTGAATTTGCGGAGCAAACCGCGCCGTAAAAATTTTCTTCCAAGTAGCGCGAGCAAATTTTTACGCTCTCGTAAAATTTTTCGCTCCCCGTTTCCCTAAGGTCGAGAATGTCGGCGGCGCACCTCAAATGCTTTTGGATCACAAGCGCTTCCTCGCTGCCGCCTATGAGGACGGCGACGTCGTAAGGAACTTTAAAGTCGTAATATAGTTTTTGCATTTGTGAGTCTGTTGTATAAAACGACGCGAAAAAAAACGCGGGGCCGTTGTCGTCGCCGCTGACCGCGCGCGCCTGGTGCCATTCCGGCACCGCGCCGGACCACGCGTCAAAATCTATGATGTACGTATTTCCGGCGGCAGCGTTTTTCGCAATTAAAAACGACGTGTGCGCGGTGTCCAAACCCTGCGCTTCAACGCCGTCGATAAATGCTAAAAATTGCGGATTGACCGCGTTCCATTTGCCCTCGCGGCCGGTGCGGACCTCCATCCATACATCGCGGCCGGCAAATTCGTCGGGCACCGTAAAACAGGCGCGGAACCACGCGTCGGTGTCGTAGCCGCCCCACCGTTCGTCCGCGGCAAACCGCCTCAGCCCGTCCGCAAACGGCGCGGAGGTTTTTTTTGCCCAATCGGTGCCGGCAAAATCCGGCAGCCGATCCGCGTACCAAACTTCGGCCGGCAAATTTACCGCTCTTACATGCGATGCGATCGCTTCCAATGTTTTTTGGAGTTTTTGCATGTCTTGAAATTGTTTTGCCACTGTGCCGCTCCTTTTGCCGCCGTTTATTTTTAAGGAACTTATAAAAACTCTTTTTCGTCCGGTTTTTATTACTTTGCCGGTTCATCCGAAAAAAAAAATTGCCTCAGTCGGGTTTAAAGATGTTCTCCTAAGCAAACCGAAATTTTTTCGGCGATTTTTTTTGCGAGCTTCTCGATTTGATCACGGTTGCGGCCCTCGAGCATGACACGCGCTTTGGGCTCCGTGCCTGACGGCCGCACGAGAACGCGGCCTTCGCCCGCGAGCTCGGCAACCGCTTCATCGATCGCCTCCGCGATTTGCGGATGAGTCAATATAAAAGGCTTGCTTTCGTTTTTTATCGGAACGTTGATTAAAAACTGCGGCAAAACTTCCATGACTTGCTTGAGCTGCGAAAGTTTTTGCCCGGTGCGGCGCATGACGGACATGATCATCAATGCGGACAATATCCCGTCGCCCGTCGCGGCGTATTCCCTAAAAATTAAATGACCGGATTGCTCCCCGCCAAAGTTAAGGCCGTCCGCGAGCATTTTTTCGAGCACGTATCTGTCGCCTACCGCCGATTGGTGAAGCGTGATGCCGTGGTTTTTGCAAAATATGACAAGCCCCATGTTGCTCATAATGGTGGCGGAGATTTCGTTTTTTGCGAGCTTGCCCGCGCGCTGCATGTCCGCTCCGCAGATCGCCATCATTTGGTCGCCGTCTACCGCGGCGCCGTTTTCGTCTGCGCAAAGACAGCGGTCGCCGTCGCCGTCGAACGAAAATCCCGCGTCGAAGCCGTTGCTTTTTATGTACTCGTAAAACGGCTCCATGTGCGTGGAGCCGCAGTTTAAATTTATATTTGCTCCGTCCGGTTCGAAATTGACGCAGTATGTTTGCGCGCCCAGCATTTCGAAAACCGCCGGCGCGATTTTATGCACCGAGCCGTTTGCGCAGTCGAGCGCGATTTTAAATCCGGACAAGTCAATCCCGTCCGCTGCGGAAACCAAAAAATTTACGTAATCATAAGCCGCGCTTTCGCAGTCCGTTATGACGCCGACTCCGGTTCCTACGGGACGCGGCATGTCCGCGGGACATTCGTTGAAAGCCGCTTCAATTTCGTCTTCCATTTCGTCGGGCAGTTTATAGCCGTCGAAATTAAAAAATTTTACGCCGTTGTCCGCCATTAAATTGTGGGACGCCGTTATCATTACGCCCGCGTCGTAACCGTATCGTTTAACCAGATATGAAATGCCCGGCGTGGGTATGACCCCGGCCCGATGAACATCCGCTCCGGCCGAACACAGCCCCGCCGCAAGCGCAGACTCGAGCATGCCGCCCGAGCGCCGCGTATCGGTTCCCAAAATAATTTTTGGCGCGCCGCCCGTGATGTGCCGCGTGAGTGTATATGCTCCCGCGCGGCCGAGCCTCAGCGCGGCTTCCGGGGTAAGGTCGCCGTTTGCTACTCCGCGTACGCCGTCGGTGCCGAACAGACGAGGCATGGCTCCGCCTCCTTTACAAATTTCATTTGTAAATATAACATGACTTGCCGGTTTCCACAAACCCTCGCAACCTAAAGGGAACCTTTACAAACCCGGCTTAGATAAATTTTAACCAGCCGGACGATTAAGCGGCGGGTTAAAACAAAACGAAGCGGAGTTTACGGAAGCTCCTTTGAGGCAGCCCGTAAATGTAAAAAAATATTTTTATTAAATGCACATTCAATTAAAAACGGAGAGGCTTAATGAACCCTTTCAAACGAGTGCAATACAACGCGCCGGTGACGATAACATTCGTTCTGCTCGCGCTTGCCGCGTTGGTGGCGGATCATTTTACGAAAGGCGCGGCGAATCCAATTCTTTTTATGGTGTACCGGGCGCCGCCTACGCAGTTGCTTACATACTTCAGGCTGTTCGGACATGTGCTGGGGCACGGCGGGCCCGAGCATTACGTAAACAACATGCTCACGATTTTAATAATCGGGCCGATGCTCGAAGAAAAATACGGCGGCAAGAGGCTCGCGCTTATGATGGCAGTAACGGCTCTTGTCACCGGAATTTTATTCATTGTGGTTTCGGACAAGGCGCTGCTTGGAGCAAGCGGGATCGTGTTCATGCTAATTATGCTGAGCCCGTTCGTTAACATGCAAAAAGGGCGCGTGCCTATCACATTGATTTTGGTCATCGCGGTTTTTTTAGGCAGGGAAATTTACGCGGGGGTCACATCAGAAAGCAATGTATCTCATATGACGCACATCATCGGCGGGCTTTGCGGCGGCGTGTTCGGGATTTTTATTAACAAAAGCAAGCTGAGCAAATCAGATGGGAAATAAGACGGGACAGAGAGGCGCGAGCATAAAAACTATGGGCAAAATCAATTATATTTTTTTCGATTTGGACGGCACGCTTGTCGATTCGGCGCCGGGCATAATAAACGGTTATCAGTACGCGCTCGGCAAATTCGGCGTGACCGAGCCCGAGCCGCAGTCGCTCGCAAATCAAGTCGGCGGCTCGCTTTGGGAAACGTTCATGGGCCGCTACGGAATGAACCGAACCGACGCGGACGCGGGCGTGGCGCATTACCGCGAGTATTACCGTACCAAGGGCATGTACGAGAGCTCGGTCTATCCCGGCATGGAGACGCTGCTGCAAAATTTGAAACGGGCCGGAAAAAAACTCGCGGTAGTAACGGCGAAGGCCGGACCCGTCGCGGTTGATATGCTCGACCATTTTTTTCTTACGGACTACTTTGACCACATTGCGGGCAGCGCGATGGACGGATCGATTACGGACAAAGCGGTGCTGATGCGCGGCGCCATCGAATATTTCGGCGCGGGCAGGGACGAAACGGTTATGGTGGGCGACAGGTGGCAGGACGTCACGGCGGCCAAGGCGAACGGACTGGCGTGCATAGGAGTGCTCCACGGCTACGGCGGCCGCGAGGAGCTTATTAAATTCGGGGCCTGCATGATTGCTGAAAACATTGACGGGCTTGAAAAAATATTGTTGGGCAAATAAATCGGAAAACGTTGAAAGTTCGCGCACGGCACGGACGGATTTTTTTTTGAAAAATAATTGCGGGACAAACACCTAAAAATATTTTTCAAAGTAAATTATGTTAAATCAAAACAAACGAGTTTTTTTTATAGTCAATTATCCCGTCGCGTTTCATGCGGGCGAGCTCGTGCGAGAGCGCGCTGCGGTCTGTGCATAAATATTCCGCGAGTTTTTCTCTGTTGAGCGGAACAGTAAAACGTTTGCCGCGCACTGGGTTAAAACTTTCTAAATAACGCAAAACCTTTTCCCGGATCGCCTTCATTTCTAAAATTTCCATTCGGCCCTGCAGCGCCAAAATTTTTTTTGCTGCGGAAGCGAGCATGTTTTCGATCAGCGTCCCGTGGAACGGGCATGAGTTTTTGCACCGGTTCGCGGTCTTGCTAAAATTAAAAAGGATTACGGCGCAGTCCGTTTCGGCGAGCACGGTCACGGGGCTCTCTTTTACGCGGGACCAAACGAGCGCTTCGGCGTACGCGCCGCCGGGCTCTATTACGGCAAGCAGCGAGCGGTTTCCGTCGAAGCCGTCCCTTACGATCAGGAGCCGTCCTTCGAGCGCAATGCCGAAGTGCGCGGGCGCGTCGCCGGCGGATATCAAAACACTGCCTTTGCTGTAACGCCTTTGTTCCGCGCCCAAGCATCCGAGTAAATTCAATGCGTCCGCCGGTTCGATCCCCGCGAAAAGTTCTGAGGAAGCGATTAAGCCGATATATTTTTCCAAATAAATTTTCCTTTCGCAATGTGGTTTGCACCACGGATTTTATTTTGCGCCGCGGATAAAATAAATGCAAACATACGGGAGAGATTAAACATGAAAAAAATTATTAATATCGACGGCGAAAAATGCGACGGCTGCGGCCTGTGCGTCGAGGCGTGCCATGAAGGCGCTATACAATTAATAGAAGGCAAAGCGGCGCTCGTTAACGAAGAGTACTGCGACGGCCTGGGCGACTGCCTGCCCGCGTGTCCGGCGGGAGCGATCACATTGACGGACAAGATCGGCGAAAAATCAAATGAGTTGCCGTGCGGTTGCCCGAGCTCTCACGCGAAAGAGCTGACCCGCGAAAATGAAACAGCCGGACCGCGGGAAGCGGTGCGCGAACAAACGCAGCTCAGGCAGTGGCCGGTGCAGATCAAGCTCGTTTCATCGGGCGCGAAGTTTTTTAACGGCGCGGATCTTTTGGTGGCGGCGGACTGCGCGGCGTATGCGTACGGAAATTTCCATTCGGAGTATATGCGCGGCAAGATTACATTAATCGGCTGCCCCAAGCTCGACGGCGAAGACTATTCGGAAAAGCTCGCGGAAATATTAATAAAAAACGAAATAAAATCTGTCACTGCGGCGAGGATGGACGTGCCGTGCTGCGCGGGCATTGTAAACGCGGTAAGAGCCGCTTTGCAAAAAAGCGGAAAAATTATTCCGTGTAGCATAGTCACGGTGACCACGGACGGAAAAATAAACAAAAATTAAAATGAGAAAGAAGTGGACTGCAATAATAGAACCTAACGGCTCAAAATATCGCGGGCGGTATAAAAAATATTTTAGCGCGGCGCGGACGGCAGCGAAATGAATAAGCAATATGACGGCTGTCCCGGCGCCGCCAACATAAAGGGCACGCCTTCGCTAAAAGAGAAGTCGTGCCCGGTATGCGGCGCCGTAATAGAAATATTTTCTTCAGAAACCCAAGCGGAATGCGAGTGCGGCTTCGTCGCCTACAACGAGGAGCAGGGCTGCATCCGCTGGTGCAGGTTCGCGCGCGACTGCATCGGCGGCGAAGCTTACGACAGGTTTATTAAAGCGAGCCTTCTTCCCACCGGCCAATAAACCCGATCACATCGTCGAAAGTCGGGCTCTTCGCGTTGCGTACATAATAGCCGGACGTCGAAACGCCGAGCGTGAGGGCCGAAGCCGGGTCGAGCCCGAGTGACAGGCCCAAGCAAAAACCTGCGTTGAAATTGTCGCCCGCGCCCGTGGTCAGCACGGGCTTGGCGCAGTACGGCCCCGCCACCCTGAAGAAGCCGTCGGCGGTGCAGCACATTGCCTCCTTGGTCGGATGCACGACAAGGCAGTATATTCCGAGGCGCTTGTATGTATCGCAAACGGCCTGCTTTAATTTATCGTCGGGGTTTTCGGACAGCTCCACTCCAAAAACTTCCGCTATTTCGTAAAGTTCTTTTTCGTTAAGCCCGAGAACAGCGCGGAACTTCGACTCGAATTTTCCGATTTGTTTCATCGCGTGAAGAATGTCCGAAGCCGTGCGCTTTTCCGGATCCGCTAGGTCGAAGAAGGCGAGCGGCTTTACGCCGCGGTCATTAAGCAACGGGAATACTTCGTCAATAAGCCCGTCCCAAATCTCGCCCATGTATGCGACCATCGTCCAGTTTTCCATTCCGAACAGGTCGCATTTGTTTATCATGTCCGCGATTTTTTGCGGCGGCCCTACTTTTTCTTTAAACGATTTCCAATTTATAGCGTCAAGCGTGTTTATCGTGCCCATCATCAGCTTGCCGTCTTCAAATTCGAGTGCGTTGGTGTGGCCGGGGTCGCTGAGGCTGTACACGGCGGCGGCCTTGTCCGCCATCGGTTTGAAAACCGGGTGGATGCCGTTTGCCCCGAGCCCGCCCACATAGGTGAGGCGCACGCCGTATTCGAGCAGCGCGTTTGAGAGTATCGGGCCGTTGCCGCCGAGCTTGATGTTTTGCGGAACCCATTCGAAGTTTGCGGAAAGCCCCGCCGCCTTGCCGATTCGCGCCGCCATGTCGCTTATGGTCGCGAGCCGCGTATAATTTTCAAAATCTTTTCTCTGGTCGACAACATGGATTATCACGTCGACGAAACCGTCGAGACCGATTATCATGTCGAGAGCGAACCCTTTTTTTGCCTCCAACTGCAAGCGCAGGTTTTTCAAATTTTCGTTCAATGCAAAACCCCCCTAAAAATTATTTTTAACATTGCATGAAACCCCCGCCCCCGATTGAAATTTGCCGGGGGCTGTTGTTTACTTCTAAAAAGCAAATATAAAAATCATCGAATATATAACATAAAATCGAAAGGCGCGGGCAAACGCGATATTTTTTACGGATGCTTGCCGGTAAAAAAAATGATCAAGTGGAACAAACGAGTGCCTCAAAATTTAATAGCGCGGCTGTATAATTCGAGCGCGGCGGGCTTCTGCGACGACGAGCTTGCGGACGAGGCAGGCTGGGCGCTTTATTCGCGGGTAGAAAGCATAATTTCCGCCACCAACGGCTTCGAAAAAAAATGCCTGCTTTGCCCCGTGTGCGGCAAAGAAGTTCCCCTCGCGGACGAAGCTTTTAACTGCCGGTGCGGCTTCGGCGCGACATGGGACGAATTTAAACGGTCATACAAGGGCAAGCAGCTTCACGGCGCGAATGCGATGCCCGTTTTTTTGGCGTTCCGCCGCGACTTCCCCAAAGCGAAAACCTTCGGCGAAAAACTTATCTGCATCGACGTGCTCATACATTCGTTTCATATCAAACTATCGTACTACAGGGATTTGCCCGACGTCGATCCCGCGCACGAAGCGGTGGAGCTTAACCGCCCCGCGTGCGCAAATTTGATCGAAGGCAAACTGTCCGAAGTCATTTTATTTTTGGACAGGCTTTCGTCCATCGAAGGCTACTCGCAGGAAAAGACGCGCTGGCGGAGCATAGTCGAGCGAGCAAACGGCGGCGAGGTTTTAAAAAGCAAAGATTAATTTTTATCTCATGCCTCCGCGTATCATTTCCTGTTTAAGGTCGTAGAGTTTTTGCGAAAGGTCAACCGGCAGCACATGCGGATTGGTCAAACGCTTGTGCTCGTCCCAAAGGGTGCCGCGTTCGCGGATGGCGTACTCGCGTATTTCCATTTCGGGTATCGGTTCGTACACGCAGTCCCCTCCGGCAAAAACCGGCTCGAGCAGTTCGCGGGCGGTATACTCGCCGCCTTTAAGCGTCATGCGTTTCCATGTGGCGTTCGGGTCGAATATCGTGAGGTCTTTTGACGCGTCGATCGTTTCGTCTTCCAAAGTGATCAAGTCCGCTTTAATTTTTCCGCTGCTTCCGTCGTATAAACGGAAGATTTTTTTTATTCCGGGGTTTGTCATTTTAGCCGGATTTTCAGAAAGCTTTATTTTCGGCTGCCAGTCGACGCCGTCGGAAGATTCCGCCGCGAGTTTGTACACGCCCCCGAACGCCGGATAGCCCTGCGATGTTATGAGGTTGGTGCCTACGCCCCATACGGTCGGCATCGCGCCCTGCGCCTTGAGGTCCGCTATAAGGTATTCGTCGAGGTCGTTTGACGCGCTTATGACCGCTTCATTAAACCCGGCGTCGTCGAGCATCTGCCGCGCTTTTTTGGAAAGGTAGGAGATGTCGCCGCTGTCGAGGCGTATACCGTGCCCGCGCATATCGAGGCCTTTTTCGCGCATCTCGTTAAAAACCTTGATCGCATTTGGCACGCCGGAACGCAATGTGTCGTATGTGTCGACCAGAAGGATGCATCCGCGCGGATAAATTTCCGCGTATTTTCTAAACGCGTCGATCTCATGTTCGAAGCTCATGATCCAGCTGTGCGCGTGCGTCCCGCGCACGGGCACGTCAAAAAGCTTCCCGGCAAGCGTGTTGCTTGTGGCGTGGCAGCCTCCGATCATTGCCGCGCGCGCGCCGTATACCCCGGCGTCCGGCCCTTGGGCGCGCCTCAGCCCGAACTCCAGCACGACGTCGCCCTGCGACGCCCATGTGACACGCGCCGCTTTTGTAGCGATCAGGCTTTGGTGATTAATAATGTTAAGCACCGCCGTTTCGACGAGCTGCGCCTCCATGATGGGGGCCTTGACGCGCAGCAGCGGCTCGCCCGGAAATACTACCGTACCCTCCGGCACCGCGTGAATATCGCCGGTAAACTTTATTTTCCGCAAAGCGTCCAAAAACGACCCGTCGAAAATCCCGGTGGATTTTAAATACTCGATGTCTTCGTTGTAAAATTTTATGTTCTTTATATACTCGACGGCTTGCGCCAGCCCCGCCATCACTGCGTACGAGCTTCCGCCGGGGTTTTCCCTATAAAACATGTCGAAAACCGCCCATTGGCTGCCGCCCTTCCCGGATAGGAAGTACGCCTGCATCATGGTCAGCTCGTAAAAATCTGTCATCAGCGTTAAATTTTTGTACATCGCACCGCCTGCTTTCGGTTGAAATTTTTGATGCCGTAAAAATTTTTGAAACCGAAAAATTTTTCACAAAGTATGAAAAAATTTTAATATGTTGTCAATCGTTAATTATTATCGCGCCGCAGGGACGGGCGCACCGCTCGTTCAAAATAAATGAAGGCGCCGCTGTACAAGATTAGCGATTTATAATTAATGCAGAACGATGCTTGGTTAGCGTTTTTATGTTCAATGCATCGAAAATCTAAGAATGATTAAGAAATAAATTAATATTAAAGCAACGTTAAAAACGTATACGAATGTAAAAGAATGTAAAACATAAAAAATAAATATTGACAAAAATTAAACATTTGTTATGGTGATTACGGGCGGCGGAATTTTTACCGCTAAAACACTGTCGAACTAAAGTCATTGTTAAAGAGGATATGATCATGAAAAAGAAAAAAAAGCTTATGTGCTTAATTTTTTCTTTGCTCGCGGCGGCTCTGCTTATTCCCGCGGCAGGTTTTCTTGCCGAAACAACGAGCGGCGCGTCCCTGTTTAACGGGACGGTTGCCGATGCCGGCGATTTGTGTCAGCACGACGATTGCTTCGATATAGAGGAAATGACACAAAAAATTTTGGACGCAAATATCCCGTTGAATAAGGATGGCGAAGGCGGACCTTTATCGCTCAAAGATTTATTGATGCGGGAGTTTCAATGGTTATTGGCCCATGAGCCGTTTTTAACCGAAGCGGAAATGGAGTACAAAATCAACGAAATGAAAAAAACAATCGAGCTTTACGAAACATACCCGCAGTATGAAAAGCCCTTCGACGAATATACGGAGGAAGATAAATGGTACTGGATCCAGGATCCGGATGCCGAAACAGACTGCAGGGGTTGCTCGGATTGTTTGATGGGGTATAACAACGGGGAGCTTTTGGAAAACGAACCGCTGCGCAACCTATGCGTAAACGGACATCAACTGTCGATGTGGGCTCCAATGGGAACAACATCATTTCATCATCGTTATTGCACACGGTCAAATTGCGGATATACCGAATCTGCAGCTCATAATAACAAGTATTACAAAAGCACTACAACCCAGCATCAGGTAAAGTGTGACGTGTGTTCATTTACAAAAGATGAATACCACAGATTTTCATCATATGTTGCGATGGCTGCTAATTATCATTACAGGAAGTGTGACTTGTGCAGTGACATAGTGGAGTTACCGCATTCATACGGAAACTGGCAGCAGTTTACTTCGGCACTGCATAAACGAGATTGCGAGTGCGGTTTTTCTCAAACGGGCAACCATGTTCTTTTTTAATTCAGTTGAAACCGGTTACACTGTATCGCTGTACTACTTGCAACTACATCGGATAATAAAACATAAAAAAACGAGGAGCCGCCCCCTCGTTTTTTTATTGCCTTGCTTTTAACGCTTCGTTCACGCACGGCTCGAGCAGCCTTCTTGCGTATTCATTTTTGTCCGGGCTGCGGAACATCTGCGCCGCAGCCTTCGCGTCGATGCAAACCGCTTCCTTTACCTTAATAATTTCTTGTTCATTTAAAAGGTGCTCGCGTGCAAGCTCCGCGAACACATTGGAAAAAATTTTAAGCATGTCTTCCGCGTCCGTTTTCGCAAAAATTTTTATTAACCTGTCGCCGGCCATGCCCGCGAGCAAGCCGAGCAGAGCCGCGCCCGCGAGCCCGCCCATCACCGGCAGTACGGCGCTGTGCGGCGCGAGAGTTTCAAATGCGTGATGCCCGAGCATCCAGCCCGCCGTGCCGCCCAGCAGTAAAAATAATACGAGCGTGAGGTTAATTATGTACTGCTTCGGCGAAATGCGACGCCGCACTAAGCTCACCGTGTCGATCGAAAGCAGAAGCACGGCGGACAGCAGCCTCGTGATCGCATTTGCGCGCAGCAGTTCGTAAGCCGCGCGCATGATCATCCTCGGCCCTATCCGCAGCACGTTGTACACAAGCTGCGTCGTCTTGGGCGCGGCGACACGCGCAAGGTCGCCCGCGCTCTCCACCTTCGACTTTTTTTTGAGCGAAAGGGCGAGCAGTTTTTCGTCGACCTCCGTGCCGTCAAAGGCAGTGTAATGTTTTTTGACTGACATTTTTATTTATACAGCCCGCCGTAATTTTTGCACGCCCTGTAGTCCGCGCCTTCAAGGTCGTTTGTGCCGTACGCGGACCACGCGTGCGGACGGAAAATATTTTCATTGGCGACGTTGTGCATCATCACGGGGATGCGCAGCACAGATGCGAGCGTTATTAGGTCGGCGCCGACATGGCCGTACGTAAACGCGCCGTGGTTCGATCCCCAGTTTGCCATCACGGAATAGACATCTGCAAAGGCGCCGTGCCCCGCCGTGCGCGGCGCGAACCATGTGCTCGGCCATGTGTAGTCCGTGCGTTTCCACAGCGCGTCCGAAACATCAGACGGCAGCGAAAGCGTGTGCCCTTCGGCCAATTGCAGGACGGGCCCGAGTCCGTCTATGATGTTGAGCCGTACCATCGTCACCGGCATTTCGGCCTTTGTTTCGAAGCGCGAAGAAAATCCGCCGCCTCTAAAATAATCGAGATCTGCGGGGCAGAACTGCGTCGCGGCGTTGGCGTTGCGGATGTCGTCGCCTGTAATTTCCCAAAAATGTTTCATTTCGGGTTCACCGTCTGCGTTTTTCATTTCGCCGCAGGCGTCAAGACATGCCGCGCCGGAATTTATCAAATGAATAAAGCCGTCCGCGGCTCTGCCGTTTGGCTTCCGGCCCGTGACCCGTCCGACGGACTCCGGGCTCCAGTATGTGCGCACGTCCGCAAACGCGGAGGCGCGCTGGTTTAACAAATGCGTGAAAAGCATCGCCGCGCCGTTCAAGCTGTCGTTTTCGGTAGCGAAAACAAAAGGCTCGCGCGCTCCGTTCCAGTCGTACGAAGTACAGAGCATCGCTTCGGTAAAGTCGGCGTTTGGTTTGAAGTCCGTCCACTGCCGCTGCCCCTGAAATCCGGCCGCGATCGCATTCCTGCCGCACGACTCTTCTATAAAACCCGCTTCGGCAAGCGCGGGGTTGCCCGTCATGAGGTCGCGGCAAATTAAAGTCATTTTTACGCAAAAATCCCAATCCGCGTCTTTTTGTGTGCGCGTCTTGGGATTTTTATTTTTGTCGAAGCCCTCTGTCAAATTAGACTTGATCCATTTTAACGCGGTTTCGTATTCGCCGCGGTCGAATATGTTAAGCTCGACGCGCCGCATAATTTCCGACATGTCGCAAAACTCCGCGCGCATGCCCAAATATTTTTGCCAAAAAGAAA
>WRDG01000012.1 GCA_009783525.1 Defluviitaleaceae bacterium
ACGCCCGCCGCCGCAAGCAACTTCAAGAATATTCTGCGGCGTTCCGTCCGTGTTTTCGCGCAAGACCTTCAACAGAAACTCCACGTCGTCGGTGTAGGTTTCAAACTGCTCGTACGCATAAGCGTACCAATGCCTCGAAATAAATTTTTTGTTCAAAATGTTTCCTCCGTTTAATTTTTTTTTCAACGCCTTAGCGAAATAATTATTTATTGCGCAGCAAGTATGTGCGGCTCTTTATACGGAAACTTTTTGTCAAACTCCAGCGCATCTTTTTGCGTCAGCTCCCAATAAACCGCGTCAATGTAATGCTTACCGCTAATGCCGTCCAGCGCGCCCAAATAAAACGGCAGCGCCATAAAATAATCATGCGCCTCGCCTTCCGGCGTGGTTATTCCGAACTCCGCGGCTCGCCGAAAGCCGACCCTGGGATAATATTTTGGATGCCCGTAGATAACTGCGCCGCGATAGCCAAGTTTTTTTGCCTCTGCGAAACTGTGACGCATCAGCGCCTGCCCGATGCCTTTTTTTTGTTCCTTCGGCAGAACCGAAAGCGGCCCGAATGTCAGCAGCTCATGCTCGTTTTTTTCGCCGTCCACAACTTTGCTTTTGCTGTAAATGATATGACCGACGATTTTGCCGTCAATTTCGGCGACAAAATTTAATTCGGGCACGTAGCCTTGCGCGGTACGCAATTTATTTACAAGCAAATGCTCGTCGCAGATAACCCTGCCGTCGGTTTCCCAAAATTTCCAAAACGCCTCGCGTGTAAGGGCTTCGACGGCGTAGCGGTCGGCGTGGGTTTCTAAGCGGAATGTGATGTTCGTCATTTTTTTACCACTCGCGTAACGCACAAATAATTTATCAAAAATACGTCCGCGCCTTTCTATTCATTTTTTTTTACATTTATCTCTCTTCGAATAATTTTTAAACGCAAAAATGCCGCGGATCAAGCAGCCTCGACCGAAGCTGCCGTCATACGGCATAAAATTAAAACATGCTACGACCTTTGCCTCCAACGTAAGACCTTGGCGTGAGAAAAAATTCCGTTTGCTTAATTTTTGTTTGAGCCCTGTCCGTTTGCGCAGGGCTTTTTTTATCCTATGTATTCCGTCCCAACTTCCAGTTCGAAATTAACCGTTTCGCCGGGGGCGATCATGCGGAGGTCGCCAGCGGCGCGGGCCTTGTCGCGGCCTTCGGGGCGCCAGGTTGCGGGTTCGAGGCCGCACACGTAATCGCCCTCGCCCGTCTGCTTCCACTCGTTCAATATCGGAAGATTTTGAGTATGGTAGCGGACATAGGCGGCAAGCCCGAGCTTTATGTTCAGCAGCGAAACCTTTGCGAAGCCGTTTGCGTCAGGCTTTGGAAAATGATAGAAGACCTGTTCGCGGAAACCGTGCACGGGCGCGTCGAAGCGGCTGCAGTCTGACAGCGCGGCCGCGGCCTCGCCGTCGCGGGGCAGCGTTTGCGCGAGCGTCTCGCCGACCGCAAGACGCGTGTGCTCGCCAAGCATCGGATAGCCGAAATTGAAATGGTACAGAAGCATCAGGGGCGTCTCGAAGAAGCCTTCGTTCGTTACGGCGTCGCGGATCGTCATCGACGCGGAACCCGCGGCGGAAATTATTTCGCGGCGCAGCCGGATATTTTCGCCGAACAGTTTCGCTTCACGCATCATGCCGCGCATTTCAAGCAGATACTCGTCGCCGTCCCAGCGGCCGCCCGCGTAGGTTTCGTCCGCCGCCGTCGAATGGATGCGCCCGTGCAAGCCGAGTTCTTCGCCGAGATCCGTGCAGGCCGCGCCCATGTAAGTCGCGCCGCAGGTGGTGAGCAAACCGCCCGTGAACGAGCGGAGTATCTGGTCGTCGCCGTAGCGGTGCGGGTGCATCATGCCGATGCGCGACACGAACGCGAGCGGCACGCCGTCGTACGAGCACGCGGCGATGTCGAGGCAGCGGTCGGGCAGCACGGTAAAGGTCAGGCCGCCGCCGTTGTTAACTTCCCAAATACGCATACCGCGCGACGGGCCGTCGTCCGAAACGCATTTATGTACGTACGCCGCCTGCTCGATGCTGCCGAGTCGTTTGAGCCAGTCGGCGCGGCTGTGTTCTATTTTTTTGATTTTCATTTTAATTTCCTTTCACGGCGCACACGGGCATGCGCGATAAATTGTCCGCCGCTTTATTTTTTTTTGCATTTTGCCGTTCGTTTAAGCAACCCGCGTTTTTAAATCAAACCCAGCTCTTTATACGCGTAAATGCCCGCGCCTATCACGCCGTTTTCTTGGCCGGGCCGCGAATATATAAATTCGAGGTTTTCTGCTGGCAGCGGCTTGCGCGTGCGCCTGCGCACGGCGGCCTCGAACATTTCTTTCGGAAAGCCGTCCATCTGCATTATGCCTCCGCCAAGCACGACATAGTCCGGATCGAGTATGGTCGCCTCCGCCGCAACGGGTATCGCCATGCCGTCGATATACTCTTCGATAAACGGATTGCCGGCCCGCGTAAAAAATTCGCTCACACTAACATTTAACCGCTCCGCGAGCGCGACAAGATGCAGGCCCGCGCAAAAGGCTTCGACGCACCCGACGTTGCCGCAGCCGCAAACTGCAGTGCCCGTGCGGTCCGGGATGTGGCCGAGCTCCGCCGCCACGCCGTTTTTGCCGTAATGGATTTTTCCGTCGATCAAAATGCAGTTGCCGAGCCCCGTACCGAAATAGCACCCGACCACAACTCCCTTATCCGGCAGTTTCAAATCGAAGAAGTCAAACGAGACGAGCATGCTCACGTCGCGCCCGAGCACCGCCGGGATTTTCAACTCGCGCTCCAAAATATCAACGATCGGTATGTTGTTAAGGCCCTTGATGTTCGGCGTGGACAGCACCGTTCGCCGGCTTTTGTCGATGCTCGCGGGGAAACCCGCCGAAACCGCCGTCACTTCGATTTGCCGCGGGCTGTCCGCGATCAATTTTTTTATATGCGCGACGAGCCCGCCCACCGGGTCGCCGCCGAACAGCCCCGGCGTGTTTTCCGACGAATAGCCGCTCAACGAAAAATCAAGCCCGACGAAGCCAGCGCGCACATGCGTGCCGCCTATGTCCAGCGCGAGGATCGCTTTTGATTTGCCGCCCGCGTTGTTTTTTTCCGATGTGTTTTCCATAAAATTCCCCTTTGCCGCTGCGAAAAAATTTTTTTGCCGCACCCTTACGGATAATATTCAAACTGCAGTTCGTAAACGTTCACGGTGTCGCCCTCTTCTATGCCGAGCTCTTCGAGCCGCGCTATCACACCCTTTTCGCGCATGTACCGCTGGAAGAACGCAAACCCTTTTTCGTTCTCCATATTTGTGTAGCCCAAGATCCGTTCGACGCCCGGCCCTTCGACGCGGAAAACATGCGGGCTGTCCTTTCCGACTGTTATCTTTTCGTCCGCCGCGACCGGCTCCGGATTTTCTTCAAATATTTCTTCAAAATTTATGCTCTCCGGGTAATTTAACAATGTGTCCGCTACGCCGCGCATCAATTCGGAAAGCCCCGTGTTGGTCGCCGCAGAAATCGCAAACAGCTTAAAATTATTTTGCGCGCAAAATTTTTCTATCGCATTAAGATTGTTAACGGCGTCGGGCAGATCGGTTTTGTTCGCGGCAATTATTTGCGGGCGCGACAAAAGGCCGGGGTTGTAGCGCGACAGCTCCCGGTTGATCGTTTCAATGGCTTCGGTCGGCTCTGCAAGCGACGCGTCCACCACATGGACAAGCACTTTCGTGCGTTCTATATGGCGCAAAAATTCGTGGCCGAGCCCGCGCCCGTCACTTGCGCCCTCGATAAGGCCGGGGATGTCCGCCAGCACAAAATCGCTGCCCCAATTGCCGCGCACGACGCCGAGGTTCGGCGAAAGCGTGGTGAATTGATAGTCCGCTATCTTCGGCTTGGCGTTAGTCACCATCGAAAGCAATGTCGATTTGCCGGCGTTGGGCAGGCCGATGATGCCCGCGTCCGCGATCAATTTTAACTCGAGCTCGAGCTCGAACGCCTGTCCGGGCCTGCCGTCCTCCGCAAACTTGGGCGCCTGCCGCGTCGGTTTCGCAAAATGCTGGTTGCCTCTGCCGCCACGCCCGCCCTTCGCTATCACGCGGGGTTCGCCCGGCCTGTTCATGTCCGCGATCACGCGGCCGTTCGCAGCGGAACGTATGACCGTACCCACGGGGACGCGCACGACCGCGTCCGCGCCGCCTTTGCCCGCGCGGTTGCCGCCCTCGCCGTTGCCGCCGTTTGCCGCGGCGAACATCTTCTTATACCTGAAGTCAACCAAATTGTTGAGCCCGGTCTCCGCGACAAAAACGACGCTGCCGCCGTTGCCGCCGTCGCCGCCGTCCGGGCCGCCGTCGGGCACGTACTTTGCGCGGTAAAAACCTATGTAGCCGTTGCCTCCCCTGCCCGCCGCGACATTTATTTTTGCCTTGTCTATAAACAAATGATCACCAAAAAAATTTGTGAGCCAATAGTACCACAATCGGAACGGTTTATTATCTTGGCGGCAAAAAAATTAACGAAGCCGTCACGCAAATAAATTAATTATTTTGCAAACTTTATTATGCTCGAAAAAATTTTTCAAAAAAAAGCTGCAAGTTGTTTTTAAAAAAACAACAAGTTGTTTTTATAAAAAAACAACAAGCAGCAAAAAAATAAAAAAGCGGCCAAGGCCGCTTTTTTTTTATATCTGTTTGCGCTTACGCTTCCGCCTGCATCTCCGGGTAAACGGAAACCTGTTTTTTGTCGCGGCCCTTGCGCTCGAAACGGACGGTGCCGTCCACCAGCGCGAAGAGGCTGTCGTTTGAGGCGCGGCCCACGTTGTTGCCCGGATGCACCTTCGTGCCGCGCTGAGTGTAGAGTATGTTGCCGGCAAGCACGAACTGGCCGTCCGCGCGTTTGCTCCCGAGCCTTTGAGCCGCGGAGTCGCGTCCGTTTTTGGTCGAGCCCACGCCTTTTTTATGCGCGAAGAATTGTAAATTTAATTTGATCATTTTTTTTTACCGTCCGCGCCGTCATCGCACTGCGATATATAACGGCCGCGCCTTTCGTTAAAAATTTTGCGGTTGTAATTATTGAACGTTTGTTACCTTTACGTCTTTCGGATACAGCTTTTGCGTGTCGTTTATCCCGAGCGCCATCGCCTCAAGCAGCAGGTTCGCGTCGCGGTGGCAACCGTTTTTTTTATGCAGCGGCATATAAAATTTTAAGCTGCCGCCTTTTTTATTATAGTCGCAGTCAAACTCCGCGTCCGTAAACGCCTTGATGCTGTTAACCGTGTTGATCAAAAGCATCGATACGGCGGCGCAGGCTTCGTGGCCGCCGTGGTTTTCCGCTTCGAACGCCCACATGAAACCGTCGGCGTTGCGACGCAGCGTGATTTTTATCACGCCTGCAAAATTTCTTCCACCTTGAGTTTCGTGAACGGCTGGCGATGCCCTTTCTTTTTATGAAACCCTTTTTTGGATTTGAACTTGTAGACGATTACTTTTTTCGCCTTTCCGTCGCCTATGACCGACGCGGTTACGCTCGCGCCCTCGACGTACGGCGCGCCGAAAATATTTGATTCGCCTTCCGCCCCGCCGATTGCCAAAACCTTTTCGAATGTGTAAGCGACGCCCGCCTCCGCGTTAATCTTTTCGACGGTTATAATGTCGCCGGCCCGCACCTTGTATTGCTTGCCTCCGGTTTCGATGATTGCGTACAACATGTACACCTCCTCCAAATTATTAAGGAGCCCCGCCGGATACGGCAGGCTCGGCACAAAACTCCGTCCGGGTTTCGTCCTTCGCCTTTGAGCCTCTCCGCGCGGCAAAAACAGACAGCATTGTATCAAAACAAATAAAATTTGTAAAGCGGTCTCTTATCCGCTGTCAATATTTAATGCGACGCTGTCAACCCTTGCGTTTTTTTTATCTCTTTGTCTCTTTGTCTCTTTGAAATTTTTTTTGCGTGATTTATTTGTTCGCAAGCCACTGCGACCATACCTCCGGACTGTTACCGACGGTCGCGAGCCTTCCGTTTCTTACGATGGGCGTTTTTAATACTTCCGGGTTTGCGAGCATGTACTCCTCCGCATTTGCTTCGCCCCAAGCCAAAATATTTTTATACGCCCCGTGCTTTTCGTCGAGCAAATTTTTCGTGCCCTTGCACGCGCTTTTTACGCTCGCAAATTCGCCCTTGCTGATGCCGTACTTGAGTAGGTCGATGTACTGGTATTTTATTCCGCGCTCTTTAAAGAAACGCTCGGCTTTTTTTGTGTCGAAGCACTTGGCTTTGCCGAATATCTGGATGTTCATGCGCGGCCTATTCTTTTATGCGCGCCATGCCCGCCACGGTGACGCCCCCGTCCATTTGAATGAGCTTCACTCCGCTAGCGACACGTCCCTGCACGGAGATGTCCGCCACGCGGATGCGGATGATGGTGCCCTCCGAATTTATTATCATGAGCTCGTCTTTTTCCGTGACAGCAAAATTGCCCACGAGCGGTCCGGTCTTGGCAGTGCTTTTATAAACCGCCATGCCCGTGCCGCCGCGACGCTGTCCCCTGAACGCGGAGGCGAACGTGCATTTGCCGAAACCGTTTGCCGACACCATAAGCATCATGCTGTCGCCGTCAACGGCGTCCGCGCCCACGATCTCGTCGCCGCCGCGCAGGTTCATCGCCTTTACGCCCGTCGCGGAACGGCCCATCGGCCGCACGCCGCTTTCCGGAAAGCGTATGCCCATGCCGCGCTTGCTGGTCAACAGCAGGTCGCGTGAGCCGTTCGTGCGCAGCACAGCAATGAGGTCGTCGTCGTCGCGGATGTTAAGGGCGATAAGCCCGCCTTTTTTTATATTCGCAAACTGGCTTATCGCGGTTTTTTTTATGACGCCGCGCCGCGTGATCATTGTCAAAAAATCTTCCGCGCCTTCTTGACCCGGCCCGGTCGATCCCGTCGCCACCGGGATGACCGCGGAAAGCGTTTCGCCCGCGCCGTCCAAGTTAAGCAGGTTTACGATGGCGAGCCCGCGCGCCGTGCGTCCCGCTTCGGGTATGCGGTACGCCTTCATGCGGAACACGCGCCCGCGGCTCGTGAAAAACAACAGGTCGTCAAGGGTGTTTGCCACGAACAGGTCGCGCACCCAGTCCTCTTCGCGCGTCTGCATACCCATGATGCCCTTGCCGCCGCGGTTTTGGCTTTTATAAGTGTCAAGCGGGATGCGCTTGATGTAGTTCATGTTTGACAGGGTTATGACATTTTCTTCCGGCTCGATGAGATCCTCGTCCAAAATTTCCGTCTCGTCGTGGATGATGGCCGTGCGGCGTTCGTCGCCGAACTTCGTTTGAATTATTAGCAGCTCTTCTTTCAACACTCTGTACAACAATTTTTCGTCGTTTAATATCGCCTTAAGCTCGTCGATCAAAAGCATAATCTCGCGGTATTCTTCAAGGAGCTTTTCTTTTTCGAGCCCTGTGAGCGCGCGGAGGCGCATGTCGACTATCGCCGAAGCTTGCGCCTCGGTAAAACCGAAACGCTCCGAAAGTTTTTCGCGCGCTTCCGCGGCGTCCGACGATGCGCGGATTATCGCTATCACTTCGTCGATGTGGTCGAGGGCTTTTATGTAGCCTTCGAGTATGTGCGCGCGCGTCTCCGCCTTGTTCAAATCGAAACGGACGCGGCGGGTGATGACTTCCTTTTGGTGGCTGATGTATGCGTTAAGCATTTCGCTCAGATTCAATATTTTTGGCTCGCCGTTTGAAAGCGCCAGCATGATAATGTTGAAAGTCTCCTGCAGCGAAGAAAATTTATACAGCTGGTTTAATATCACGCCGGAGTTTACGCCGGCGCGAAGCTCGATTACGACGCGCACGCCCTCGCGGTTGCTTTCGTCGCGGATGTCCGTTATGCCCTCGATTTTTTTATCGTTGACAAGCTCGCCCATGTGCTTGATCATGCGCGCCTTGTTGACGCGGTACGGGACCTCGCGCACCACGATCATCTCGCGGCTGCCCGCCCCCGGCATCGGCACGATGTCCGCCGCAGCGCGTATCACGACCTTGCCGCGCCCCGTGCGGTACGCCTGCCTCGCGCCGGACAATCCCAAAATCGCTCCGCCGGTGGGGAAGTCCGGCGCTTTTATTATTTCTATGAGATCCGCGATGTCGGTTTCGATGCCCTCCGCCGCGTCGTCGATTATTTTTATGACCGCGTTGATTACATCCGTGAGGTTATGCGGCGGGATTTCGGTGGACATGCCAACAGCGATGCCGGACGAGCCGTTGACCAGCAGGTTTGGGAAACGCGACGGCAGCACGGTCGGCTCCTTGAACTCGCCGTCGTAGTTGTCTATAAAATCGACCGTGTCTTTTTCGATGTCGGAAAGCATTTCCGCCGCAAGGCGTTCGAGCCGCGCCTCTGTGTAACGCTGCGCCGCCGCGCCGTCGCCGTCCATCGAACCGAAATTGCCGTGGCCGTCTACTAAGCAGTAGCGCATGGTAAACTCCTGCGCCATGCGCACGAGCGCGTCGTAAATTGCGAGTTCGCCGTGCGGATGGAACTTGCCCATAGTGTCGCCCACTATGCGCGCAGATTTTTTATACGCCTTGTTCGGTTCGAGGTTGAGCTCGCTCATGGCAAATAAAATACGCCTATGAACGGGCTTCAATCCGTCGCGCACATCCGGCAGGGCGCGCGCGACTATGATGCTCATGGCGTATTCGATGTAGCTCTTCTGCATTTCTTCCGTTACGTCTATGTTAATTATTTTTTCCCTGAAAATATTTTCGGCGGACATTGGGTTCTCCTTTTCGGCGGTTTGCGTCGCTACACATCAATATTTTTGGCTTTTTTCGCGTTTTCGTTTATCCATTCTTTGCGGGGCTCGACCTTGTCGCCCATCAGCTGCGTAAAAATGATGTCCGCCGCGATGGCGTCGTCGAGACCAACCTTGAGCAGCACGCGGCGCTCCGGATCCATCGTGGTTTCCCAAAGCTGGCCCGCGTCCATTTCACCGAGACCCTTGTAGCGCTGGATGGGCTTGATGCCGTCGCGGCCTATTTCGCTCAAAATTTTTTCAAGCTCGCGGTCGCTGTAGGCGTAATATTCTTTTTTTCCCTTTTCGACCTTGTACAGCGGCGGCTGCGCGATGTACACGAAACCCCCCGCGATGAGGTCTGTCATGAACCGGTAGAGGAAAGTGAGCAGCAGCGTGCGTATGTGCGAGCCGTCCACGTCCGCGTCTGTCATGAGGACGATCTTGTGGTAGCGCAGGCGGTTCACGTCAAAATCGTCGTGAATGCCCGTCCCGAAAGCGGTTATCATCGACCTTATCTCTTCGTTGACTAAAATTTTGTCGAGCCGCGCCTTTTCGACGTTCATTATTTTGCCGCGCAGGGGCAGAATCGCCTGCGTTTTTGGAGTGCGCGCACTTTTTGCAGAGCCGCCGGCCGAGTCGCCCTCGACCAGGTACAGCTCGCATTTAGACGGATCCTTTTCGGAACAGTCCGCAAGCTTGCCGGGCAGCCGCCCGTTTTCTAAAACTGACTTGCGCCTTACCAGCTCGCGCGCTTTTTTTGCCGCTTCGCGCGCGTGCGCGGCAAGCTGGCATTTTTCAACGATCGCCTTGCCTATCGCCGGATTTTCTTCCAAGAAATATTCCAGGTATTCGCTCAGTACGCTTTCGACTGCGATTCGCGCCTCGCTGTTGCCAAGCTTCGTTTTGGTTTGCCCCCTGAACTGCGGCTCTTCAAGCTTGATGCTTATTACCGCGGTGAGACCCTCGCGGACGTCGTCGCCCGAAAGGTTTTGGTCGCTTTCTTTTAACAGGTTAAACTTCCGCGCATATTCGTTTATCGTTTTTGTCAGTCCGAGGCGGAAACCCATCAGATGCGTGCCGCCGTCTTTCGTGTTTATGTTGTTTACGAACGTGTATGTGCTTTCCAGAAACCCGTCGTTGTACTGCAGCGAAATTTCGACGTGGACGTTCTCCCTCTTTGCCTCGCAGTAAAATATCTCGTTAAAAATCGGATTTTTATTTTTGTTTATATGCCCGACAAATTCGCTGATGCCGCCTTCGTAGCGGTAGACGCGCTCCTTTGCCGGCTCCTCGCGCAAATCCGTAATTGAAATTTTTAGTCCCTTGGTTAAAAACGCCATCTCCTGCAAACGGATCTTTAGCGTGTCGAAATTAAAAATCAACTCTTCGAAAATTTCCGGGTCGGGCTTGAAATGAACGCGGCTCCCTTTTAAACCCGTGCCCCGCGTCTCTTCGAGAGGCAGAGTGGTTTCGCCGCGCGAAAAGGCGATGCGGTATTCTTTGCTGCCGTCCGCGGTTTGCACGTTCAGCCATTCTGACAGGGCGTTTACCACCGTCGCGCCAACGCCGTGCAGCCCGCCCGAAACCTTATAGCCGCCCGCCCCGAATTTTCCGCCCGCGTGAAGGACCGTAAAGATGACCTCGACCGCCGGGATGCCGCGCTGCGCCTGAATGCCCACCGGGAACCCGCGCCCGTTGTCCGTAACCGAAACGCTGTTGTCCGGGTGCAGCACGACGGAAATTTCGTCGCACGCGTTCATAAGCGCCTCGTCGACCGCGTTGTCCACTATTTCGTAAACCAAATGGTGAAGCCCGTCGGCCGAAGTGCTGTCTATATACATACCGGGCCGTTTGCGAACGGCCTCCAAACCCTCTAATACCTGAATGTCGTCGGCTGTGTAACCGGACATGCGCCTACCATCCGCGTAGTGCGCGGCAAATCAAAAGCCTCATGTACGCTTTTGCGGCCGCGCAAAATATCTCCGCGCCTTTCTGATTCGATTTATTTGCACCGTTCATGTTTAAGCGGCAAAAATTTTGCCCGCCTTCATTTCCATTACGTTTATCCTCGAAAAATTCATTTCGGAAACGGACGCCTGTCCGTTAAATATTTTTGAGATGTCTTCGATCCCGGTGCATGTGACAACCGTTTGGCTGCCGGCCAAGTGTTCGAGCAAAAACGACTGCCGGCGTAGGTCGAGCTCGGACAAAACGTCGTCAAGTAAAATTACGGGCGACGCTTTTTTGTGCAGCCTTATCAATTCCGCTTCGGCGAGTTTCGCCGCGAGAGCCGCAGTGCGCTGCTGGCCCTGCGAACCGTAAATTCTCGCCTCGTTTCCGTTTACCGTAAACAGCAGGTCGTCCTTGTGCACACCCACGGCAGTGCTGCCCGACTGTATGTCGCGCTCAAGCGAGCGCCGCAATTTGTCGGCGTAGTGCGCCGCATCCTGCACGTTAGGCAGGTATTTTACCGCGAGCGTTTCCGCGCCGCCGGTCATGCGCGCATGCAGCACCCTCGCCGCCGCGTCAATTTCGCACGCAAATTCCGCCCTGTATTTCATTATTTGCCGCCCGAGCGCGCAAAGGTGCTCGTCCCAGATAAAAATCGTTTCTGTGAGCGTCCTGTCCTTAGGTATGGCCTTGAGTAAAATGTTGCGCTGTTTTAACGCATGATGATACTGCTGAAGCTCATGGCAGTATGCGGCGGAAAGCTGGCACATCTCCATGTCCATAAACGTGCGCCGTTCGGACGGCCCGGACTTAATTAATTTTAAATCTTCCGGAGAAAAGAAGACCACCAAAAGAGTACCGAACAGTTCGTTAAGTTTTTTTATCGGCGAATGGTCCACAGCAAAATATTTTTTACCGAGCGTCCTGTTTATGTGGGCGTCTATGTTTTGCCCGCCGTTTACGGTAATGCGAAGATGCGCTTCCTGGCATCCGAACCGGACGAGCTCCGCGTCGCGCGAGGCGCGGTGCGAACGTCCCGTGGCACAAAAATAAACGGCTTCTAAAAAATTAGTTTTTCCTTGCGCGTTGTCTCCGCAGATGATGTTGATACCGTCCGCGAGGTTTGCGTCAAGCTCCGAAAAATTTCGGAAATCTAATAATTTGAGCCGTTCGGCGCGCATTAATCCATTGTCCGCAGCGGCAGGATCAAGTATTTGTATGCGTCGTTTTCATATCCCTTTATGATGCATGGGTTAAATTTGGTGGTAAATTTCAACGTCACCTTTTCGTCGTCCACCGCCCTGAGCGCTTCAGTCAAATACTTCGGGTTAAATGAAATTTCAAGCGGTTTGCCGTCTATGTCCGCCAAAAGTTCGTCGTATGTTTCGCCGGAAGCGGAACGCGAAGTTATTTCGATAAAATCTCCTATGGAAAATTTAACTGGTTCTTTTTTTACCTCGCGGGCTATAAGGCACGCGCGGTCTATGCTCATCAAAAGATCCATGCGGCTTACCGTTACGATTGTAGAAAAGTCTTCGCTGAAAATCTGCTCGTACCTTAAAAAATCTCCTTCGAGCAGCCTCGATACGAACGTAAACCCCGGAAGCTCAAAAAGGATCCTTTTATCTGTAAAATAAAACGTCACATCCTCGTCTCCGGCTGGAAGTATCCTGCACAATTCGTTCAACGATTTTGCCGGCACGACGATTTTCATATCTTCGCCTTCCAATTCTTGCCGCCTGTACGAAATACGGTGGCCGTCGATGGCGACCACATGGAGCATCCCGTCTTTTTGTTCAAGGAGTTCGCCTGTTAAAATCGGTTTTGTTTCATCGTTTGCCACCGAAAAAATCGTCTGCTTTATCATTTCGCGCAGAACCTTTGCCTTGAGCGTACAGCCCGCGTTTTTTTCGAAATCCGGCAGCGAAGGAAACTCCTCGCCGTTAATTCCGGGTATTTTGTTAAGCCTGGCTCTTCCGCTTTCAAACGTTACGAAATTATTTTTGTCCGTTTTTATTTCGACGACGTCGCCCGGCATTTTGCGTACTATATCGTTAAAGATTTTCGCCTCCACGGCAAGGGATCCGTCTTCCGGCACTTCTGCTTCAAAGGGCGCGGTTTCGACGCACATTTCCAAATCGTTGGCGGTGAGTTTTACCTGACCGTTTTCCGCGTTGATGAGCACACATTCTAAAATGGGCAGCGTGGTGCGGGTTGAAACCGTTTTTCCGACAAGCGTGAGCGCGTTTATCAGCTTTTCTTTTTCACAGATACAGCGCATAAAAATCTCCTTATGTTTGGATTTTTTTTCGGTTCGTTTTGTTGCGGATTTTGAAATGAATTATTTAGTTTGAATCAGCAGTAATAACGGTAAGGGCTGTGGAAATGTTAAAAAGTTGTTTTTTGTTTGCGGTTGCGGCAAAAAGTTTTCTGACAATGCTGTGGAAAAAAATTTATTTGAGCCCGCTTTTTAAACACAATTAACAATTTAAAATTTGATGGTGAATTTAATTTTTTGAAGCAAGGAATCTGTTGCGTGCGGTAAACCGAAAACATTTATTTTAACCTCGGATCTTTTGCTCGAGCTCGTATACAATCGCCCTAACACTCTCGTCTATTTCGACCTCGCCCGCTATTTTGTCGCAGCTGTGTATGACCGTTGTATGGTCGCGCCCTCCGAAAAATTCGCCCACTTCGGGGAGAGAGACGTCGAGCATCTTGCGCGAGAGGTACATAGCAATCTGCCTTGGCATGACTATGTTTTGGGTGCGCTTGCGGCCGTTTAATTCCGCGAGCGTCAGCTTAAAGTGAGAAGCGACCGTTTCTTGTATGAAGGGGATTGTGACGGGCGGCTTCTGCATGCCGGAGAGCATATCCTTTAACGCGTTTTCGGTCAGCTCAAGAGTAATGGGCGTGCCGGTCAGCTTTGCGAAGGCGGTTACTTTGTTGAGTGCGCCTTCTAAATCCCTAATGTTTGAAACGATATTTTTTGAAATATAGTCCTTAACTTCTGAGGGCACGGTGAGACGTTCCATACCGAGCTTTTTGTCCAATATGGCCGCGCGCGTTTCGTAATCGGGAAGGGTGATGTCAACGGTAAGACCGGCGCCGAAACGTGAGGTGAGACGTTTTTCGAGGTTGGTGAGTTCGTTTGGCGGAAGGTCGCATGTCATGACGATCTGCTTGCCCTCGTTGTAAAGGGCGTTAAATGTGTGGAACATTTCGCCCTGAGTCGCGTCTTTGCCTTCGAGGAACTGGATGTCGTCAAGCAGCAGCAGGTCGACCTCTCGGTAGGTGTTTTTAAACCGGTGGACGGATTCTTCTCTTATGGCTTGAATAAATTCGTTTGTAAATGTTTCCGTTGAAACGTACAGCACTTTAAGACCGGGATGCTGTTCTATAACGTAGTTGCCGATCGCCTGCATGAGGTGGGTTTTGCCCAAGCCGACGCCGCCGTATAAAAACAAGGGGTTGTAGGTGGATCCGCCGGGGGCTTCCGCCACGGCCTTGGCTGCGGCGCATGCCATCTCGTTGTTTTTGCCTTTGACAAATGTTTCGAACACGTATTTGCTTTTCAAGTTGGTTTTGCTGTAATGGCCGGGATTCGATTTGACCACGGCTTCGCCGAAATCTTCCGGGGAAACGATAATCACTTCTACATCAATGCCCGCGGTTTTTGATAAAAATCGGGATATGTCCTGCAAATAACGTTTATTGATGGAGTGTTTAAAAACGTCGAGCGGCGATTTTAACGTGACCGTATTGTTTTCTGCGGATAAAGGGACGAGGGGTTTTATGTTAGATTCGAATATGGCGTCCATAAAAGAATTTTCCATTAATTCGAGGGCTTTCGGCCAATAATTTTGCACTAATTCTTCGTAGTCCACGCGCGCGTTCCTTTCCGGCGATCAAAATTGTTCCTTTGTATTCACGGTTTATCCACAGGGTTATCCACATCATGTGCATAACTTTGTGAGATTTGTTGTATTTGCAAGGCGTTCAATTGTTACAATATTATAACAAATTAGCGTCGTAATGGCAACGAATGATAACCCGAAACGGCTTGTAAATATTTTGCCGCCTTAGTAAAATGAACGGCATTTTAATTTTTTATCGCCCTCGTGGCGGAACTGGCAGACGCGCCGGATTTAGGTTCCGGTGGGAGACCGTGCAGGTTCGAGTCCTGTCGTGGGCAAAAAAAAAGACCCCCTTTCGGGGGGCTTTTTTTTTTAAACATACATATCCTGCAGTGCGCTGATCAGCTGCATTATTTTTGCGTTTGTGTTTTCGCGGTACTTTTCCGCGTTTGATTCGATACGGTAGGCTTCGGCGTGAGCCTTGTCTATAATCGACTGTATCGTTTCGGATGCGGAACTGTTTAATGCAAGCTGCGTGTCGCCATGCGCCGTAAGCGTTTGGGACAACCCGGTGCCGTTGTCCCGGCGCGTAAATTCTTCCGGCATATTTGCCGCGCTTACTTGATCATCCGTTTTTTCCATGAACATAAGGCCCTCCTGTTTATAAACATTTGCCCGCCGCATAATTTCGACGGCAGGTTGCGCCGCTTCTTAATTTTCAAAACAGCCTTTGCTTTCATTTCTTGCACCGTCCTTTTTCGGGGTGGTCCAAATTTTCGAGGTAGACTAACACCGCATGCCTTACGAACTCTCCTAAGCCTCTGTGTTCCATCTTCGCGCACTGACTGATCAATTCATATGATGTGGTGTCAAACCTGACGACAATTTGCTTTTGCTTGATTTCTTTTTTCATCGTGGCGTCATCCTTTCTTTCCTTGTGTTTTTCGCCGAAGGAGAAAAACGCTTCATTTTTTTATTGTTTTTCGCCGAAGGAGAAAAACGCTTCATTTTTTTATTGTTTTTCGCCGAAGGAGAAAAACGCTTCATTTTCTTATTGTTTTTCGCCGAAGGAGAAAAACGCTTCATTTTCTTATTGTTTTTCGCCGAAGGAGAAAAACGCTTCATTAAAAACACATTCCGCATGTATAAAAACTTTCGTTTTCTTTTTTCAACGCGTCCCGCGAAATAACCGTTGTTGTTTTTAATCTTCAAAAACGTTAGATAAGATCGCGGTTGTACAATTTCGTTGAAAAAAGGTTGTGTATGTATTTTAGCCGCGACGAAAATCGCCGCTACACCCTATAGGGTAAATTTTTACGCAAAAAAACCCCCAAATCTGTAACACAGATGTGGGGGAAAAATTATTTGCGTTTTTTTTTACAGGAAGAGTTTTTTTTCTGCGGCGAGACGCACGGCTTCGATTCCGTTTTTAACGTCGAGCTTGTAATAAACCGACTGGAGGATTTTTTTTACCGTGTTGATCGACAGATAGCGGTTAATTGCTATTTCTTCTCTCGTTAAGCCGTGGAAGAGATCTGTTAGCACCTCTCGCTCCCTAACGGTAAGCTGCGCGGTTTCGGCGAGATTTTTTTCGTTTTTGTATGAGTTCATAATCACGGTTGTTTTTTTTGCGTATATCGACGCTTTTTTTCTTACCGACGAAAGCCATTCGGAGGGGATCGCCGCGTTTTTGTCCGTTTTTTCCAAGATGTCGGCGAGCGGGCCGAAGGCTTTGCCGAGTTCGATAAACGGCATTTCAAGCAGGCCGGAAAACGACGAGGAGTAAGCTTTGGCAAAATCTTCCGCGGCGCCTTTTTCGTCGCCCGTTTTTAATTTTGCCACCGCAAAAAGCAATGTGATGATCAACTCGCCGAAATAAAAACGCTCGTGGGTTTTCCGCGGGGTTGCGCTGCACAGGACGGCCAGGGCGTGGCTGTATTTTTTTGCGGCAAGCAGGCTTCTGACGCCGACGATAAGTTCCCTGACCGGAATGTGGACGTCCGACGTTTCGTCCGTGTTTTCGAACGAGATCCAGGACGGCACCATGTCGGTAAGCCCGATATGCATATAAAAGGAACCGATGAACAGGTCGCATAGCGAACGGCAGTTCCAAAAATCCTTGTTGTCCAGATGCGAGTTAATCTGCCGTAAAATTTCTTTGGTGAGGGGATAGTCGCCTTCGTGGACGGCAATGCGCAGCAAATAATACTGCGCCATTATTTCTATGCTGTACTGCTTTTTTTCGCGGGTTTTTAATATCGCGGCGTGACCGAAGGCGCGCGCCGGCTCAAGCTCGTTTTTAAAAAATGCGAACTCGCAGGCCGCAAGCAGATCGTAGCCGCTGTACATCCCGTGATACATGCGCGATACGAGCGCGCAGGCTTCGCGGGCCGCCGAAAGAAACCTCTCGAATTCGTCGAGACTCGCGTTTTCGCCGACGAGACACGCGAATGACCTTACATCCACCACGGCGAACTGCCCTTCGATCGTCACCGGCGGCCTTCGGTATTTTTTTAAATAGCCCGCCGCTTTTTTTACATGGTGCCTAAAGCTGTAGTCGTGCGTTTGCGTGCATGTATAGATGCCGATGTAGGCGAGGTTGATATGCGCGGTGTACAGCCTGTAAAACGCGGAAGGTTCGCGGAGGCGCCTGTTGTTTTTTATAACGGACTTGGGCCGGGCCGCGGCTTTGTCAAACATTTCCATGCCGGAGTAAACGAGCGGGACGAAAATGTCCTTTATGGTCACTTCCTCCGCGCTTTCTTCTAAGCCGCTTTCTTGGCTGTCAAGTATCTGCAGCACGAACTCGCATGTGTCGCGAGGCAGTTTAAACGGGAATGAGAGCAGCGCTCCAAGCGCTTTGTCGTGCCGCCGCGCTTTTAAATAATAATTAAGCGCGTCTGTGCGGTAGTTGTTTGCCGCGCACCAGTCCGCGGCGCGGCCGTACGTTTCGAGCTGCTCTTCCGCGCTCAGTATTTTTTGCTTGCTGTGCAAAAATTCTAAATACAGCGGATGGATCCTGTACTCGCCGTGAAAACTGTCGTACCACATAAACGCCGAAAGCTGCGGCAAATTTTGGGGGAAGCCCGCTACCGCCGCCGCGCCCGGAGCCGTCACGGGCAGGCCGTTTATAAGCGAAAGCCTGACCATGTCTTTTTGCGCTTCGTTTGAAAAATCGTTGAACGCTTCGGTTTCGAATAATTTGAACGTGTTTTGCCGCGTGGCGTCCAGCGCGTAATCCAAATTGGCGGGGTTACGCTTCAATACGAGCGAGAGGAGCTTGACCGCGAGCGCCCAGCCTTCCGTCGCGGCCGCCGCGCGGCTTATGTC
Organism: Defluviitaleaceae bacterium; assembly: GCA_009783525.1. Taxonomy (GTDB): domain Bacteria; phylum Bacillota; class Clostridia; order Lachnospirales; family WQUN01; genus WRDG01. The sequence goes on from WRDG01000012.1 coordinate 17,959, forward strand.
TTCCGCATGGAGGCTAATTTCGCTTTGCGACATAAACTCTTCAATTTCGTCTTGCGTAAAGCGCAGCTCGTCCTCGGTGACGATGCCCGCCTTGCCGCTTGAGAATAAACTCACCGCGTTGATGTCCGGCTCGCTGCGTGAAATTATTATCACGCACGCACCCGGTATTTGAAGATAGGCGCAGCGTTCGGCAAAGGTGAGCGCCTGCTTCGAACGGATCAAATGGAAGTCGTCAAGCACCAAAAAAGTTTTTTTCGCGTGGTGCTCGGAAATTTTTATTATGTCCGCGAACCGCTTGAAGCCCGCGAGCGTTTCCGGGAAGCCGAGCCCCCGAAGTTTTTCCGCGAGCTCCGGGTTGTCGTGCGAGACGCTCCGCGTCAGGCTCTCCCAATAGCGCGGGCCTACATTGTCGTTTTCGGTCAGCTGCATCCAGCGGACCGCGGCGTCGCGCCTGTTTTTTA
>WRDG01000013.1 GCA_009783525.1 Defluviitaleaceae bacterium
CAAAACATGCTGTTTATATAAACCGGTGTGGCAAACAGGGATATGACGCCGTATGGTTTTAACAGGGAAGACTCCGGCAGCAGGCTGACAGGACTGTTGATTGAGTCGCCGCTTGAAAAAAAGTTTTCCCATCTCGGTATTATTTTTGCGTAAGACAAATGATAAAGGTTGTGCAGCGGCGCGTCCATGTTGTCCGTGCCCCTGTCCCATTTGTACACCTGCGAGGCGTGAAGCTCGTCGTCCTGTGTGCTGTTGCGCCAAAGCGAAATCCTGTCGATTTCTAAAACGTCGGCGATCAGTTTAATTCCCGCGGTCATCATGTCTTCGAACGATTCCGAATGGCGCGACAAAAAAAGTATGGCTGCCTTGTTTAAAGTGTCGAGCATCGTTTCGCGAAGCTTTACCGTTTGGGCCGCTTTAAGCCCGCTTTGGTATGAGTCGCTTCGTATTACCGCGTTGATGTACAGGCGCGCCGCCGCGCCGAGCAGTCCGATGCTGCCGCTGTCGAAAAGACGCTCTCCGGTAAAATCTTGAAATGAAACGCCGCCCCAAGGGACGCCGTCAATAAAAACCGGAATCATTAAATAGGACTTGATGTTGTACGCTCTAAAAAGCGCGGCTTCATCGGCGCTCGCCACGCTTGCGTACGTATTTATGATGTTTCCTTTTATTAATATAGAAAGCCAGTTTTCTATAACCGGAACATTTGTAAGTATCTTCAAAAAATCGTCGGCGGGCCCCAAGCCGTTCTTGTTTCGGTCCCAGCGGTAAAGCTGGCCGAAACGTTTGGAGGCGTCCACGTCCACAATCCGGTATATAACGATGCGGTCAAGATCAGCTGTTTCGGCAACGGCGCGCAGGCTCATTTCCAGGGCGTCGTCTATAGCGCTGCTGCCGCGCGAAAGCAATAATATTTCTATGGCTTTTTGAATAGCGTTTATGTAAGCCTCATGATGGATTTCCAAATCATATCCCGTCATTTGCCGTTATCCTTTCTGCCATTTTTCTTAATTTTTCCGCCTCTTCCGCCACTTCGCGGTAATCGCCGCTTAAAAGCTGTTCCGCCATCAATCCGAGCGGTCCTTTTACCGCGTGCGGCCAAGTAAATTGCCTCAACTCCACTATCGTGTCCTTAGCCGTTTTTTTATCGTATGTGTTGCAAGCTTCAATTATCAACGCGAGCTTTTCTTTTAAAAATATATAGTTTTCTCCGGTTTTGCTTAGATTTAACCCGTCCTCTTTTTCCGGAGCGTATTTATCCATTACCGTTTGCAGACTGTTTAAAAACGCCGGGATGCCCGCAGACAAAAATCCTGCGTCGTTTTTATTGCCAGCTTGCTCGAGTTCTTTGGCTGCCGCCGAAAGCGCATTTTCGCCCACATGGAGCAGCGCGTTTTTCATTGCGTGAATAACCGTGGTAAAAAGCAGAACGTCTTTGTCGGTATAATTTCCGTGTTTGTCCGCCATGTCGCGCAAAACCGCCGAAGCTTTTAAAGCGTCGCGGTAAAAAAATTCGGCAAGCTGCGGCGTCACGGAAGCAAGCGGTTTGTCTGCGGCTGTTTTTGGTATTTCCGTTTGCTGCTTGCGTACCGCGTTTAAAACGTCGGGCGGCTGCGTGTCGCGCACAAATTTTTTCAAAACTGTGTTTAAACGGCGGACGTCGACCGGTTTTGATATAAAATCGTTAAAGCCGTTCGACAAAAAAACATTCATTTGGCCTGCTACAGCGTTTGCGGTAAGCGCGACGATGGGACGCTTATAGCCCAGCTTCCTTATGATGCGCGTGGTTTCCATACCGTCCATATTGGGCATCATGTGGTCCATAAAAATTATGTCGTACAAATAGCCGGCGTTGATTTTATCGATCGCTTGATACCCGCTTGTGACCGTCTCGACGTTTATACGGTACGGCGCGAGAAGGCCTCTCGTTATGTAGAGATTTGACTCCGCGTCGTCCACTACCAAAATCTTGCCGTAGGGCATCGACTCGTACACAATTTGAGATTTGTTAATTAATTTGGCGTCGCTCATTTGGAAATTTTGCAAGGCTTCCGCCATGTTCGCGCCCAATGTTTCTTCTCCGCTTACTTCCTGCGGAATCTTTACCGTAAAAACCGAACCTTTGCCCGGCTCGCTCTTGACGGCAATAGAACCGCCCATAAGCTGCAGAAGGTTTTGGGTTATGCTCATGCCGAGACCCGTGCCTTCTGTTGTGCGGTTCGCGCTTAAATTAAAGCGGGTGTATTCGTCAAACAGCGAAGCGACCTGCTCTTCCGTCATGCCTTGGCCGGTATCGCTCACCGTAAAAACAAGCATATTTTTTCCGTGGTCGACGTTTGTTAAAAATTTAAGCGTTACCGTGCCCGAATCTGTGTATTTAAATGCGTTTGAAAGCAGATTGTTTAAAATTTGTTTGATGCGGAGTTCGTCGCCTATCAATGTGGATGGCATTTTTTCGTCGACGAAAAGTTTGAACACTATCGGCTTGCTGCCGAAGCGGATCATGTTAAGCGATACGGTGTCGTTTATAAGGCTTGCCGTGTCGTATTTTTCGTTTACCAGCTCGAGTTTTCCGGCCTCAATTTTTGAAAGATCAAGTATGTCGTTTATGATGTTTAACAGCATGTCGCCCGAAACTATAATTTTGTTAAGCCCTTCCGCCACATTTTTGTCGAGCTTGTCGTCCTGCACCAATATTTCTGTGACGCCTAAGATAACGTTCATGGGCGTTCGTATTTCGTGGCTCATGCCGGCTATAAATTCGCTTTTGTATTTTGAGTTGATCTCCGCCGCTTCTTTTAACGCCGCGGCTTCTTCATAGGGTTTTTTTATAAAGTTTGCCGCCACTATGGCTGCGGCGGTACCCAGTATAATTCCGACAAAGCCGGCGAATATCAGCGCTCGGTTTACGTCTCGGAACGGGCTTTCGTGCAGCGGTGCGATTACGCCCAAAAACCAATCTTCATCAGAACCGCTTATCGGTCTGAAAGCGCAGAGGCGCGGCATCCCTTCTACGGTAAAGCGCCCCGTTCCCGTTTCGCCTCGTTGTGCGCGTCCTATCACTTCGGCCCTTGCGATGCTTTCTTTATTGGGGTCGATCACCGCTTCTTCAAGCAGGTTGACCCTGTTTTGAACCCATGACTCACGCATGTTCGCTATGATGTAGCCGTCTGCGTCGTCAATAAAAATATGCCCGGTCTTCCATATTTCAAACGCCGAAACGAGTTCTGAAAAATACATTCCGTCTATTGTCAGTACCAAAATGTGGCCGTCGGTATCGCCCATGGGAGTGCTCAGGTAAAAAACAAGCTTTCCCGTTTCGTGCCTCATTGTAGTGGACAGCATCGTGCGTCCGTCAAATGCCTGTTTTATATGCAAATTAAGCAGCGTGTCGGCAGCAGCCGGATAAATCCCGGTCTTAGCGAAGGTTTCTTTTTCGGTATTAAAAACAGCGGCGCCGATAAATTCCGGATGCTGTTCGGATAAGTCGCCGAACATGCTCTCGCGGCCGGTTTCATACTGCAGTAAAAGAACCTGAGCTATGTTTACGGCTTTTAACTTAAGCACGTTTATTTCGCTGCTAATAAAATGATCTGCTATATGCGCGACCAACTCCAGATCAATTTCCTGCGATCTGTTTATGCTGTTGCCGACGTTAATAATGCCGGCTAAAACACTGAAAGTGATAATCAGCATATTGGTCAGGACAATGGCTGTAATTGTCCTAATGCGGACAGACATAGGGCATCCTTACCTTATTTCCGCAAATTGGGAGTTTATCTCGCAAAAAACGCCCGTTATAAGCGGATCAAAATGTTTTCCCGCTTCGTTTTTTATTATCGTTACGGCTGTTTCGTGTGTGTATGCCTTTTTGTATGTGCGTTCTGATACGAGCGCGTCATATACGTCGACTATCGCCATTATTCTCCCGTGAAGAGGGATGTCCTCGCCTTTAAGACCGTTGGGGTATCCTGCGCCGTCCCAGCGTTCGTGGTGGTGCGCGGCCATCAGCTTCGCGCTCTGCAGAAAATCCGCTTCGCCCGTGCGGGTAATTGTCTGCTCTATGATGTTTTCGCCTTCGGTGGTATGGGTTTTGACAAGCTCGAATTCACTTTCGGTCAAGGGGCCGGTTTTGTTTAAGATGACGTCTGAAATATTTATTTTTCCGACGTCGTGCAGCTGCGCGGACGTAATAAACAAATCGGGATCCCAGTTGATTATCTCGTCCACGTAAACGCCGAATTTTTTCATTGATTCGAGCAGGATACGAGTATACGAAGACGTTCGGTCTACATGGCCGCCGGTGTTTTTGTCTCTGCGCTCGACTATGTCCGCCATTGTGAATACGATGCCGTTTTTTAAACGGACGAGCTGTTCCGTTCTTTTGCGGATGATTTCGTCGATTTGGATATGGTTGCGGATGCGGTTAAGCAAAACCGTTTCGGAAAACGGTTTTGTTATAAAGTCTACCGCGCCCAGTTCTATACCGAGCGCTTCGTTGTGCGAGTCGGTAAGCGCCGTTAAAAAGATTACGGGTATGTCCGAATATTTTCTGTCGGACTTCAAATGTTTCATTGCATCGAATCCGCTCATGCCCGGCATTGCTATGTCTAAGAGAATGAGGTCGGGCGTAAGATTTTTTAGGGCTTCGTGCATTTTTTCTACAGACAACAGCGTTATCACCCTGTAGTGCTTCTCTAACGCTTCTTCTGCCATCGAAAGATTTGTAAGGCTGTCATCGACGACAAAAATAGTTTTTTGCAAGACGTATCCTCTTTTCGTTCGGGTAATATTTGTACATATATACCATAAGATATTTAGTTTTGCTACTGTAATGTTTATATAGCATAAATAATGTGCTAAAGATAATCGATTCCGTTAAAAAAAAATATAAATAAATACAAAACACGGCGAAACAGTGTCTGCGGAAAAAAATTCGTAAAAAAAATTAAAAACGTTTTTAATAAATTAAAAAAAATTTACTGCCGCAAATTTTTTCGTATGAACTACGCGATTGTTTTTCGATAAATTTATTTTTACGCAAAAAAAAATCCGCAAATTATTTTTGCGGATTTTTGCTGCGGTTTAAAATTTATTTTTTTCCCATCAATAAAACCATGACGGATTTTTGCACATGCAAACGGTTTTCGGCTTCGTCGTAAATTTCGTTCTCGTGTTTTTTAAAAGTCTCCTCAGAAATTTCTTCGCCTTTATGCGCCGGCAAATCATGCTGGACAATCGCGCCGGGCGCCGCGAGCTTCATAATGTCCTCGTTAACCTGATAACCCGCAAAGGCTTTGAGCCGTTCGATTTTTTCCGCGTCCTGTCCCATGCTTGTCCATACGTCTGTGTAAACAACGTCCGCGCCCGCCGCCGCTTCACGCGGGTCGTGCGTCAGGGTGAGCGCGCCGCCCGCCAGGCGTACCGCGTCTTCGTGCGGGGCGTAGCCCGGCGGATGCGCAACCCTTATTTTCATTCCGCATTTTACCGCGCCTACTATCAGTGAGTTGCAAACATTGTTGCCGTCCCCGATATACGCAGCCGTTCGGCCTTCGAGCGAGGCGAGGTACTCGCGCATTGTCATCAAGTCGGCAAGCGTTTGGCAGGGATGCGAATAATCGGTAAGCCCGTTTATTACTGGCACTTTGGAATACCGTGCCAGCTCCTCAACTTCCTTTTGGCTGTATGTTCGTATCATGATCCCGTCCACATAGCGCGAAAGCACGTTCGCGGTGTCTTCTATGCTCTCGCCGCGTTTATGCTGCATATCTTCCTGCAGCATAAACAACGCATGCCCGCCGAGCTGCCACATTCCAACTTCAAATGAAACGCGCGTCCGGGTCGAAGATTTCGCAAAAATCATCGCAAGGCTCTTGCCTTCGAGAAGAGCGTGCGGCCTCCCGTTTTTTTGGTTGTATTTCATTTGGTCTGCAAGGTCCAAAATTTTATATATTTCTTCGCGGCTCAAGTCCGCCATTTTCAACAAATGTTTCAAGCGAACACCTTCCTTATTATTTCGATGCCTTCGTTTATTTCCGCAGCGGTTACCGTAAGCGGCGGCATAAGCCGCAGGGAGTTTCCGCCGGCGGTAAGCGCGGTCAGTCCGTTTTCGAGCAGCTTTTCCGTTGCCTCGCGCGCGGAGCCGATGCTTTCGCCTATAGTCGCGCCGACCATTAATCCCTTGCCCCTCGCGTCGGTAAATCCGTTTATGCTTGCCAATCCTCTGCGGAGCATTTCACCCCGCTCGTTTATTGTAGGCAATTCGGCTTCGATAATTTTTAAAACAGCAAGCGCCGCCGCGCAATTGACAGGGTTGCCTCCAAACGTTGAAGCATGGTCGCCGTGGCGCAGCGTGCCGGCGCAGCGGGATCCCGCGATAAAACCGCCGAGCGGCAAGCCTCCCGCGATTCCCTTGGCGAAACTTACGCCGTCCGGTAAAAGCCCTTTGACAGACTGATATGAAAACCACGTCCCGGTTCGGCCTATGCCCGTTTGAACCTCGTCGAACAGCAAAAGCCAATCGTTTGCCCTGCAAATATCCGCAACGTCAAGCAAATATTTTTCGTCAAACGGTATGACCCCACCTTCGCCCTGTACGGCTTCGACAAGCACGGCACATATTTTGCCTGCGTTTTGGGCCGCGCAGTCTTTCATTGACGCGAGCGCGTCCGCGTCCGCGGCCGGCGCGTTTAAAAAGCCGTCTGTAAACGGAAAATAATTTTTATGGAAAACGTCTTGACCGGTGGCCGAAAGGGTCGTAATGGTGCGCCCGTGAAAACTGTTTTTCAGCGTGACGATTGCCGCGCGGTTTTCGCCGAAATTATCCAGCGAATACTTTCTCGCCATTTTAATCATGCCTTCGTTAGCTTCCGCGCCGGAATTTGAAAAGAAAACGTTAACCAATCCGGAAATATCCGCAATTTTTTTTGCGAGCTCCGCCGCCGGTTTCGTATGATAAAGATTTGAAACATGGCACAGCTGCGATGCCTGTCCGTATATCGCCGCAAGCCAGTCGGGATGCGCGTGGCCCACGGACGAAACTCCGATGCCCGTGGCAAAATCGAGATATGATTTGCCTTTTTCGTCAATCAGGCGGCTGCCTTCGCCCCGCACGAACGTCACGGGATAGCGGTTGTAAGTGTCCATCAGCATATTTTTTTCCTCCGTTTATATTATCATCGTGCCCACGCCGCCGTCGGTGAGCATTTCTTCCAACAACGAATGAGGGCGTCTGCCGTCTAATATGTGGGCGCTTTTTACGCCCCTGCGTATCGTGTTTACGCAGCATTCAATTTTCGGGATCATTCCGCCGCTTACCGCTCCGCTTTTTATGTACAGCGGCACTTCCGAAAGCGCGATCTTTCCCACCAATGTTTTTTCGTCCGACGGATCGGTCAGGATGCCCGCGACATCGGTTAAAAGAATTAATTTTTCGGCTCCCAGCGCCGCCGCGATTTCGCCCGCCGCCGTGTCCGCGTTAATGTTGTACATTGAAGCGTCGCCCGCGGCTATCGTAGAAATTATGGGTATGTAGCCGTTATCTAATGCGACGTTTATCAGCGACGGATCTACATGGGTAATTTCGCCGACTAAACCGTAATCCGCTTTTCCCTGCATTTTTTTTGCGGTCAGCATCGCTCCGTCAACGCCGCAAAAACTCACCGCTTTGCCGCCGTGCTTATGCACGAGCGCCGCAAGATCCTTGCCGATCTTGCCCGCGAGAACCATTTGGACAATGTCCATCGTCTCTTCGTCCGTATAGCGGAGGCCGTCTATAAACTTAGGCACTTTGCCCGTTTTGCTGAGCAGCTCGTTTATTTCCGGGCCGCCTCCGTGTACAACGGCAACGCGGATGGATGCGAGCGAAAGCAAAACGATGTCTGAAATGACCGCGTCCTTTAATTTTTCGTCGGTCATGGCTGCGCCGCCATATTTGACCACGATTGTTTTTTTGCTGAACTGTCTGATGTAAGGCAGCGCCTCTGACAAAACCGCGGCGCGGTTCATGAGCGGTAGTCTCCGTTTATTTTAACGTACTCGGCGGTTAAGTCGCATCCGAACGCCTCCGCCTCGCCTTCGCCGTCGCCAAGCGAGCAGCCGATTGTGATTTCGCCGCTCGTTAAAACATCTTTGGCAAGCGTTTCGTCGAACGCGAGCCCTTTTCCGTTTTTGCAAACCAAGATTTCCCCCGCCTGCGAAGAAAATTTTATGTCCGCTTTTGACGTGTCAAACGACGCCCCGGAATAGCCCATCGCGCAAAGCACGCGCCCGAAATTTGCGTCTGCTCCCGCCATCATTGTTTTGACCAGCGAAGAATTTATTACGCTCATCGAAAGGATTTCCGCCGCCGTATCGTTTGCCGCGCCGGTAACGCGGCAAGTGATCAACTTTTTTGCGCCTTCGCCGTCGCGGGCTATTTCGATTGCCAAATATTTGTTTACATGATCGAGCGCGAAACAAAATTTTTTATAATTTTCACATTCCGAAACAATCATTTCGTTTTTTGCCGCTCCGGAAGCCAAGACCGCCGCCATGTCGTTGGTCGAGACGTCGCCGTCCACGCTTATGCGGTTATAGGATCGTTTAACGGAATCGCTCAGGGCGCAGGAAAGCATTTTAGGCGAAATTGAACAGTCTGTAGTGACAAACGCGAGCATGGTGGCCATGTTTGGCGCAATCATACCGCTGCCCTTTGCCATCGCGCCTATGCGTACAGTTTTTCCGCAGAGCTCGAATGATATCGCAATTTCTTTTTTTGTAAGGTCTGTGGTCATGATTGCCGCAGCCGCTTCGCTTCCGCCGTCGGCATTTAATGACGCGACAATTTTTGGCGCCGCCGCTTTTATTTTTTCGATTGGAAGCTCCTGTCCGATTACTCCCGTCGAATTTACGATTATTTCTTCTGTTTTTATTCCGGCGGCTTCGGCAAGCGCGGCGCACATGGCGATTGCGTTTTCCGTATCGTTAAGCGCGCATGCGTTGGCGTTGCCGCTGTTGGCAAATACGGCGCGGGCATAGCCGTTGTTTTTTGCCATATTTATTTTTGTTAAATGAACGGGAGCGGCTTTAACGAGATTTTTTGTGTAGGTCACGGCCGCCGCACAAGGCTCGTCCGCCAAAATTAAAGCCAAGTCCATTTTTTCGCTGTTTTTCCGAATGCCGCAATGCACACCCGCAGCCTTAAATCCTTTTGGCGCGGTAACTCCGCCCGAAATTTTTTTAAGCGTCATCATTTATCCTCCGTTATTTTTTTTCTTATTTTCATGCACTGTACCGCCGCGCCGCCAGACCCTTTTCCAAGATTGTCAAAACGCGCGGACATTAAAGCCTGTTTTTCGTCTCCGTAGACGTAAATTTCCATTCCGTCGCCGGCTGTGCCTTCGAGATCAAGGGAAGACGGTTCTCCGAACGGCATAACCTTCAGGGTTCTTGTTTTGGAATAATGTTTTTGCAGACACTCCCAAACCATATTCGCATTAATTTCGACCGGCACGCTTGTGATCATACCCTGACGCACTCCGGTTACGACGGGTAAAAAAAGCGGCGGATTTTGCAAACCGCATACATGTGTCATTTCCGGCAAATGTTTATGCGGCGCGCCCAATGAATAGGCCCGCACCGTTCCGCCCGAAGGATTGCCGCTTTCGTACTCGGCAATCATTTTTTTGCCGCCTCCGCTGTAACCCGTAACAGAAGTGCAAAACAAACGGGCTTCCTTTCCGATCAAACCGTTTACAACGAGCGGATATATAAGAGCGCAAAAACCCGATGCATGGCATCCGGGAACCGATATTCTGTTGAATTTGCTTACAGCCGCCGCATGTTTTTCCGAAAGCTCCGGAAAGCCGTATGCCCAATCCGGAGACGTTCGGTGGGCTGTGGACGCGTCGATCACGACCGTGTCAGGATTTTGGATAAGCTCGGCTGCTTCGCGTGCCGCGTCGTCTGGCAGGCACAAAAAAACTACATCGGCATTGTTTGATAAGTCGAGTTTTATTTTTTTGTCCTTGCGTAATTTTTCGTCCGGTTTTATCAAATTGACGCCGGGTATATTTAAAAGCCGCCGCTCTATGCTCAAACCGGTAGTGCCGAAAGACCCGTCAATAAACACGTCCATTTTGTGTACCTCTCTAAATTTGTGAATATATATGCAGCAATATTAACAGATAATGAATAATTATGCAACAGTATGAATTATGACAAAATTATTACAAAAAAATTTTTTACAAAGAAATTCAGAATATTTTTTTGGCAAAAAAATTCAAATCATTTGGGGATTGACAAATTATTGCAATGTATTACATTTGTTTAACCATTACATACAGTTCATTAAAAAAGGAAGCGATGAAATGAAACCCAATATCAATTCGGCGCGGAGCAGTTTGGCGCGAAAACTAATCGCTTTGGTTTTAACAGCCTGCTTGTTGGCAAACATCAATATTTTTTCGTTTGTTTCCGCAGATGACGGGCAACAGGTTGCGGCGGTAATAAAAGGAGTTGAGTTAAGGCATAACGGAGCCGTTGTTCAGCCGGGAAGCGAAATAGATTTTAAAAACGGCGACATGTTTTTTATGGACTTCAAATGGAAGCTTCATGACGATGTGATCACCGTGAACGACGGCGACTACGCGTTAATTCAATTATGGGAGCCCGGCACGCTGCCGGTTAACATCGATTACGGATCGTCGGGGCTTAACGGCAAGATATATTGCGACGGCGAAGAAATCGGTGTTTTTATTATCGGCTACGGGGGCACGGACGGCTGCCTGCGCATGGTGTTCAATAACAGGCTGACGGGCGACATGTTAATAGAAGGAACAATCTCAATTGAAACCTATATCGATTACGGATTCATTAATGATGTTAAGCAAACCGTTAGTTTTTTTTACGAAGAATTCGAATTTACTTTTTATTACGCCAGAACCGCGGGCGGCGGCTCCCCGCTAATCAAAAGCAGCGCAGAGCCGGCTTATGCAGGCAGCCCCGGTCATGTTGAAAAAATCCATTGGCAAATTGACGTAAACACATTGTTGGATGCAAGCCCGTCAAACACCGTTTTAGACACATTGACGGCGGCAGGCGCGGGAAACGCCGGGCACAGCATAGATCCGGGAAGCGTAAAAATATTTCAGTTGGAAGTCGACGTAAAAAATAATTCGGAAAAGGAAGGGGTACTCAAAGAGACGCAAATAACGGCGGGGTATTCCGTTTCGGTTGCGCCAAACGGGCAGACCATGACCGTAGCTTTTGACGACATAAGCAGAAAAGCTTACCGCATTAAATACGACACAATTCCGGCGGATAAGGGAAGCGAATTGAAATACGGCAATACGGCCGCGTCGGGCGGGAATATTTCCGAAGCTCACATAATTATCGAAATTCCGCCGCCAGAAGAAATAATTATTGATAAATACGGCACTTTACACCAACCGGCAGACAAGCCTGCATTCATAAGATGGTCTATGTCCGTAAACTCAAGCAATGTACCCGTAAAGGGCGGCATTGTTATTAAAGATGAAATTAGAGATAAAAATCAAAGCGAGTTTAATTTTTATGAGGCGGGCAATATTTCGGCAATCGATTTTGTAATTGAACGGCGAATAAAAAACAGTTCCTGGAACCGCATCGCCCCGGAAAACTACGGGACAGATTTTGTAGTCAGCGAATGGATAAGCGGCGATAACGGCGGGTTTACTTTGACCATTGCCGAAAGCGCGTTGAAGGACGCAAGCAATAATTACTACGAATTTAACATCCAGTTTAATACGGAAGTGACAGGCACAAGTTATTTCAACAACAGTTCATATTATTGGATCAATTACATGATCGTAAACGGAAACGAGCATCGCGGCAGCGCGTCCTCGAGCAACAACGGCATCGAAAAAACAGCCGGCGCCGCAGACGCAAGCACAAGGACGATACCCTGGACGATTACGGTTAACCCGAGGGGGAGTGCGTTTGCAAATATTTCGATTGCAGATTTGTTTGACTGTCCGTTAAAAACCGAAATGACGCTCATTGAAGATTCTCTCACCGTCAAGCTCGGGAATACAACGCTTGTAAAAGGAGCGGTTTCAAACGGGTACACGGTTTCCAATAACGGTTCGGACGGATTCGGAATTAATTTTACTTCGGATGTGCTGGTCAGTGATCAGTCATTGGTTGTTGCATACAATACTCTTTATGAAAACAAAAGCGGAAATGCAATTAATTTTGAAAATACCGCTTCTGTATACGCAAGCACAAACGGAGGCGAGGTGGGATTGATCGGCAGCCCGAAATCCGCCGCTAATGTGAAGGACACCAATTTTTGGAATACCGCGTATAAAACCGGAACGTATGCGAACGGCAAACTTAATTGGAAAATAGTGTTCAACCATACTGATACAGTCGATGTTACCGAAAATGTGATCCTTGAAGATCATTGGAGATTGTCTTCCACAAATCAGTTGCAGATACTCGATATGGACAGTCTTGAGATAATACCGCCGGACGTGGTTGTCGTCAGGTTTGAAGAGAGCGAAGATAAAAAGGGTTTTACTTTGGAGCTTGCAAATATTAACGATAGGGAAGTGGAAATAAGCTACAGCACATACCGCGCCGGTCAGCCTATTGAAAATTATTACAATTACGCTTTTTTGCGCGCGGGCGAATTTACCGGAGGACAATTCAGCGGAGGAGCCGTTGGCTTGTCTACGGAAATGATAAAAAAAGACTCCGTATTGGGAAGCGACAAAACCATAAATTGGTCTCTTACGGTAAACGCTGCCGAATATGATATAAAAAGCGCCGTTATTATCGACAAGCTCGGCAAAGGGCAGTTATTGGAAGCATCGACCGTCGTTGTAAGCAGACTAAAAAATAACGGCGGTTTAGATGCCTTGCAGCCGGTAAAAGACATCGATTATACAATAAATGTATTTTATAACCCGGCAACAGGCGAAACAACCTTGACCGTTATGTTTTTGGATGGATACAGTTTCAATTCGATGCACATGCTTGCTTACACATCAAAAGTGGACGACGACGCCGTGGAGCGCAATGCGTCCAATATGTACGAAGTGAGCAACAAAGCGTCGTTAAGCGGCAGCCTTTTTGTTAGCGAAGAAGTAGAGCGAAAGGTAGCCAACAACTGGACGGTTGTTTCGGGAAGCGGAAGCGGGGTTCGTGCTCCGGTTTATGTTGAAAAGCTGGACTCAGATTCAAAAACGGCTCTTAAAAATGCGGAATTTAAGCTTACAGACAAAACCGGCACTGTTGACTATATAACCGGTATTGTAACGGAAGCTGACGGCAAAGCATTTTTGGGCAGGTTGGGGGCGGGCGAATACCGCCTGTACGAAGTGAAAGCGCCCGACGGTTACGTTTTAAATACGAATGCGGATCATTACAAAGAATTTACGGTTAATTCGACAAATGTACAGGGCTTTACCGTTACGTTTGAAAACGACAAATTGCCTACGCCGGAACCCACGCTTCCGCCCGGCGTATCGCCGACGCCGTCGCCTGTGCCGACATCTACGCCGACTCCTTCGCCGACGCCTACACCTACACCAACGCCTACTTCTACACCGACGCAAGCGCCGTCTCCTTCGCCAACAGTTACACCTACACCTTCTCCAACAGCTTCGCCTACACCGACGCAAGCTCCGTCTCCTTCGCCTACAGTTTCTCCTACACCTGTGTCTTCGCCGACGACGGTGCCTTCGCCAACAACTTCGCCTACACCGCTGCCTTCACCTTCGCCGACGCCGCCACCAATTTCTTTACCTACACCGACGCCTACATATACACCGACGCAAGCGCCGTCTCCGTCTCCTTCACCTTCACCTTCGCCTACTCCGTCGCCGTCACCTGTTCCTTATTATCCTCTTCCTGATGTAAACACGCCGCTGACTCTTGTCGCTCCGTCGGCCCTGCTGCCGGACTATATGCCTCCGCCCGGCGAACCCATTACTCCGGGTACGGTCAAACTGACCGGCATCGGCCATGATCCGCTATATTACGAAGAAACCGAATACCATGACGTGTTTTTATTTTTTGACCCGACAAAAACGGCAATCGGATATTTTACGCCCGTTTACGACGAGCACGGACACATATACGAGTGGTTTGAAACGGACGAGCACGGCATTCCGTTGAGCGTCATCAAACACAACCCCGAAACGGGAAACATCGATATACGCATGTTAATTTTAATTATGTCTGCGGGAATATTGTGCGCGGGAAAAATTATCAAAAGAAAATGTTTTTCGAATAAATAAAAAAAACCCCCCGATTCTTGCCGCGCATTTTTACAGCGGTAAATCGAGAGGAAGAAACACCTTCGGTGTTTCTGTGCAAGGAAGAAACACCGTCAATGTTATTTATGCAGGGAGTTTATAAAAGCTCTTATATATGCAAGTCATGTATGTTTTCAAATTCCGGGACAGGCACTCCGCGGGCCGAATGCCATGCGTCGAGCGCGCGGATTATCGATTCGGCGTTTGCCGCGGCCTGCGTGGAGTTTATGCATTCGCTGAAACGTTTTGACAAGGCTTCGCCCAGGTCGGAAAAAAAACGCTCGGTTAACAATAATATCTCTTCGATTTTTTTTCTTGCCGTCAAATTATCGTGATGTTCTTTTCTGTTTGCGTGAAGCTTGATTTTAGTGCCGCTGCTTGATGTAAATAACGATTTTACTTCGGCTGCGGCTGTCCGCAAATTTTCGAAGCCTTCGGAAAAATCAGACGTAATTTTGCGAAGCGTTGCCTCGCGCTGCTTTTCGCTTCCGAAAACCGGCATATTGCCGACTTCGCAAAACAAACTGTTGAGAGCAGACGCGATGTCTTTTTCGAAATTATTTTTAACGAAGCAAACGATCATGTCGTAACTGTTCTTATGCGGGCTGTATATGCCGTGTTCACGTTCGCAGCCGAAACATGCTGCGATTTTTTTTAGTTCGGATCCGATGCAGGCGCCAAGAAAAAATTTGAACCGAGACGTGACAACGGAATTTTTTTTCTTTATATATTCGTCGTTTGCCTCGGCTTCGTCTTCGATCCAAGGCATGACATTCGATTCGCCAATTCGGTTCGCCAAAAGTTTGTAATCGGACTCGTTTTTTTCAACGTAATAAATTCGGCTCAGCAAAAGCCCGTTAAATTCCAAGTTCCGGCCGGCGTTTATCAGCCGCTTCAAAATATTTTTAGTTTCGTCTTGCTGGCCAAGCGACATATGCACCATCAGGCAAATTTGCCATATGTCGGGATTGCTTCCGGAGTCGGCGGATATTTTTTTAAGCAGCATAACGATTTCATCTCTGTCGCGTACGATATCGAGCAGCGATATATGTTCGAGCCTGCAAAAAGCCGCTTGACTGTCGTCCCTCAAAAATTTTATGTAAACGGTTTCAAATTTACGGAACGCCTCAAGCGCTTTAGCCTTATACATGTCTTTAAGCTGCGAATATATTCCGCTGCCGCACGAAAAAATTTCGCGCGCCGCGCTTCCGAGGTGATACCAAAAAGGCGGGAAAATTTTAAACGAATCCGTAATCGTTTCAAGGTTTTCGAAGCGTCTGAGCGGATCCGGATCCGTCAGGATTTTATTGTAATGGCGTATCTGTTTTTCTGTTAAACGGCACTCGTCGTCGAAATTGTGTTTTGCTGAAACACGCCATGCCGCTTCGAACAGTTCGCGGCGCAATCCGTCGAGCAACGCCGCGGTTTCGCGGTCAAGCTCCATATTTCGTTTTTCGCCGTATTGCAAATGTCTGTCTTTATTTTTTATATAGCTAACATAACCGATTCCGATTTGCACTGCCGACGCCACGGCTTTAAAAACCGCATTCCCGCCTGCAAAAATTAAGTTAAGGTTGGGAACGGCTTCCCAAAAAGCGTTTTGCATTTCGCGGCGGTACTCATTTTCGATATATATCCTGTCCGCATCGTTTAACTTTAAATCTGAAACAATGCTTAATATTTTTGTAAAAACCTTTAAAAAAGATTCGTCCTTGAAAAATTTTTGTAAATTTATGTTGCTTAAAATCATCTCGCGTTCCTGTTCCAAAATATATATGTCGTTGTAATCAATAATTTGTGAAACCGAAACAGTGCATAAATTTAAAGCGTAAACCGCTTCCGTTCTTTTTTGCTCTGAAAAATATGCGCCGTACGGCTCAGCGTTTTCATTGATAAAAATTAAATGCTCAAGTTTTTTTTCAATTTCGTTTATTTTAACAGTCAAGCCGTTAAATTTTTTTTTCGATACAAACATTTTTGTTTACCTCGCTTCTAAAAAACAATTCCTTAAAATAAAAAGCCCCGTAATTTCGGTTACTCCGAAATTACGGGGCGGTAATTTTATTCGCATAAAGTTATTTCGACTGTATTGGTTAAAACATCCGTATAGCTGAACGATAATTTTCGTGATGGATCCGTGCCTTCAAATAGTTGGACCGTGAATATATTTGGATAAACATTTGCCACTATGCCTCTGCTTATAACTGATTTGTGCCTTCCCTTGTTTGTTTCAAGTTTTACTTTGCTCCCGATAATCTTTTGAATGTCTCTGCGGACCAAAAACACATCACTTTTGTCAAACAAAACAGTCACCTCTCCTGAAATAATGAGTAAATCGTTTGGGCAGAGCATTTATTACTCCGGCACTTAAATATCGCAATTTCGTACGGTTATTTTCGCGCCGCACTTCGTCAACTCATCGCACAGAAACACCTTCGGTGTTTCTTCCTTCTTGCGTACTGCTTGAGTACGCTTACGCTTAGCTTCCTTGTTCGGCTCAAAAATATCGCGTACGTCTCTTTCTATATTTAAGTGCCGGAGTAATATAAACTTTTAAGATAAATGTGATTTTTATAATTTGATTTTTGTAAACGGGGATGCTTTGAAGGATGAATCGTTAAAATTTTTGCCACCGTTTGATTCTAACATATAGGCATCAGCAAGTCAAGATTAATTTTATATTAAAAAAACATAACAAAATAAAATATAATTGTAAACAATTGTTACAATTTACACAGAAAGTATTCACTTAAAATAACGTTTTGATTAATTTTAAATGCACAAAATCCCCTTTGATTCGTTTAGAGGCTAAAAGAGCCGAATCAATCAATAGGGGATTTTATGCGGAGGAGGTATGAAAAATACGGATTTTTTTATTCCTGGTAAGCTGAAAAAACAATGTTTCCCTGTTCGCTTATGCTGTAAGTGGTCAAATTTAAAACTTGGTCAAAAAATGAAACCGGCACATATAAATTTCCGTCTATCATTTCCGGGGCGGTTTCCAATGTACGGGTCGACCTTCGGTCGCGCGGAAAAACGTTGACGCCCGCGGCTACTTCCGTGACGGAACGGCTTCCCAATATAACAAACATTCTGTTCCCGTAATCGTCCCATACCAGGCTGTACCCCAAGGCTTCGCACACAGCGCGCAACGGAATCATACGCACATTATAACCGGGCTTTATGAAATAATCGTCTGTTGAAAGGGTCACGCTCGTAATGTCGCGCAAACGCAACTCAAGGGGGATGATCCCTTCCGAAGCGGGAGCAAGCAGGTATTCGTCAAACAAAAAAACAAGATGGTTGTTTGTAATGTAAAACGCTTGCTTCTTTAAATCCGCTGTATAACCGTAGGTAAAATTTTCCGGGTTGCGCCTGATGCGTTCGCCAAGGAGCTTGTCTGCCAATTGGACCGCGTTTGCGCTTACGGCGCCGGCGGCGGTGATTGAGCTGCCTTTTTCCGATGAGGCGTCGAAATTGACGCTGACCACTTCCGTGCGGCTCGATGCGTTGGTTATTGTGGCCCTTATGACTATCGAGACAATTTTATCCGTCGAATAAACATCGTATGCAAAATCGATAGACCGCGCTTTTGCTTCTTTAGCCGACTTTATTTTTTTTTCTGCGGCTTCGTTTATTAATGCGTTGACAGGTTTTTGCAAAGCGCCGGCAAGGCTTGTAAGCTCCGGTAATACACCTTTCATTTCGAGGCCTTCTTCGCGCCTTGAAATATTTTTATTTGCGAGCATGACCGACGGTTGCCAACGGATTTTTATAGGCGCCTCTTCGCTGTCTGCCGCCCAAGCGCTGTCGAAATATTTGTTGTAAAGGTCGGGTAAATTGCCGGCGCGGCCGGGAACCGACGCGGCCACTGTTAAAATAAAAAATAATGAAAAAAATTTGATTAAAAAAAACGGCGATGTTTTTGCTTTATGCTGTGCGTCCATAGCGGACAACTCCCGTAAAATTTTTATGCCTTTGTACGGATTAAGTTTCTCATCATTTTCAAATAAATACAATTACAAAAAAGTTACAAAAAAAGATTTGTGTTGGAACGTATTTTTAAACTGCAGAGGCGTTGCCGTTAATTAAGACGTTTGAGCGTTTCCTTGA